>DAOSBX010000009.1:0-98787 GCA_035361075.1 Candidatus Hydrogenedens sp.
CAAAAACATCGTGCTTGTGGTTAAAAAGTAGCACAGGCAAGAGTGCCTATGAGGGATTATCCGTAGGGGTAGACATATATGTGTCTGCAATAAAGAGTGAAGACGTGTAACGGGATTATCCCCACTCCTGATTGGATTGATTACACTACAATCATCATTTGCAGTGGAGAAAAATCGTTTTTTAGGGGAGCAGGGATGCTCCCACTACACTTACATTTGGAAAAGAAATAAACTGCAGAGGACACGGAGGAAAAAATTGAAAAAGTTCTGTAGTTAAGTGTTCTTTGCCGTGTGTAATTGCTAAGTAAAAAATTCAGGTAGGGGTGTCTACATAATGTAATAATGTAGCGGGGGTGGACTTGCTCACGAATGGGTAGATTGGATGTTGATGTTTATTTTTTTTGGGAGCAGGGATGCTCCCCTTAGTTTAATGATACTTGCGTTTCTATTTTGTTTAGTGAAGTATCAACATTGATACTGAGACATTAAGGAAGGGTAGAAAATGAAAATGATTTGCATATTGTTTCGTTTTTTTTCTTCTCTTCCCTTCCTCTATAATTCTTTTTTATACATATCTTAAATAGGATTTAATTTTAGAGATTTTATAAGAATGATATAGGGTTTATTTTTTATGGTTGAACGGTTAGAGAATTATGGTCGTCTGGCTATTCATACAATGACGTTTAAATTTTTATCTCTTTTTGAAATTGTGAAGCTATTTCAGAAGTATGAGGTTCCTGGAATTACAGTATGGCGGGAGCATATTCATGATACGGGGTTGAAAGAGTCTAAAAAGATATTGACTGATTCTGGTTTGAACGTAGTTAGTGTTTGTCGAGGGGGCTTTTTCCCGAGTGCAAGTGGTAGGGAACGTGAGCAGGCATGTATTGAGACTATGAAGGCAATAGATGAGGCGTATGAGATAGGTGCTCCACTTTTGGTGCTTGTCTGTGGGGCGGAGCCTGGGGTTCCTTTATCGGAGGCACGCCAGCAGATTATGGATGGAATACAAAAGGTTTTGCCTCATGCGAAGTCGGCGGAGGTGTGTTTAGGAATTGAGCCACTCCATCCTATGTATGCGGATAATCGTTCGGCAATAAATATGATGGAACAGGCAAATAATATTGTGTCTGCATTGCATTCTGAGTGGTTGGGGATTGTGCTTGATGTTTACCATGTGTGGTGGGAACCGTGGTTGCAATCGGAAATTATGCGGGCGGAGAGGAAAATAAAGGCGTTCCATGTGTCGGATTGGAAGACACCGACGACGCATTTATTAACAGATAGGGGTTTGATGGGGGAAGGATGTATTCCTATACGTCAAATAAGGGCATGGGTGGAGCAGGCTGGTTTTCATGGATTTATAGAGGTAGAAATATTTTCTGAGAAATATTGGGCTTTACCCCCCGAAAATTTGATTCAGCAGATTAAGGACGCATATTTAAGATTTGTTTAGAATTATTCCCATGGTATGACCCGAATCCACCAGCCTAATGCTTTGAATATATGATTAACAATTTCTACAAACTGGTTGACGATGGTATATAGGAAACCACCTGTTGTTTCAAGCCTTTCTGGCGGTATTGTCGGGTATGTACGCACTCGTTTATCTCCAAACTGTTTCTAATAATAGAATATATAAAGGGATGAAAAAGTTTCAATTTCTTAATAGTTCTTTATATTATCGTTGGTTCCCGATGTCAATAGGTTTTAAGTCGACAGGAATTCCCAATATAAATAAGAAATCACTAACGGCTTTAAATATTGCGTTGACGAAGGCTTCTACTGCTTCTAAAAATAACCATAGCATAGGATATTCTCCTTGTGTTTTTTATTTTCGTCTAAATAAAAATACTTATAAGGATAGGATTTGTTACAGGAATTGATTGGTAGGGGAAAACATATGTGCTATGTTTTGCGTTTTTTTATCATGGAGGTTTTTCGGCATCGATTGAGTCGTATTTGCCAATCTCCAGTCCAACCTTCTTCAAGGGCTTGTTGACAGATTATTATGCATTCTTCATATATCCCTTGTCGTTCGCGTATATCTGAAAGAGTTATATATCCGATATGGGCAGGTAATGGTAATCCTGGTGAATTTTTTTGAAGGTGTTCTTTAACCTGTTTAGAAATTTCGATTTGTTTTTTTGAGGCGATGACTAATAAAGCTACTTTTGTATCTGGGTCGTATTTTTGTTCTTCAATATAATTAGAAATGAGTTCTTCTAAAGCATAAAATTTATCTAATATATTCTCGGCTTCCATTTCGTCAATATCTTTTTCAACTTTATTGATTAACTGTTTTGATTCTTCGAGTTCAGGATGGAAGGATAGTTTGCTTTTGTCTGCGATTGGTGGTGTCTCTGATTTGTCAATAGGTTCGATAATTTTTACTACAAAGGGTTTATTGCAATAGGGGCAGATAACTTTTTGTCCGACTTCTGATGAGTTGAGTGGAACCTCTTTGGAACAGTAAGGACATGTGACAGTGAATTTCATACTCCCTTTCCTTTGTTATTGTTGAGAATATGTTTCATAATAGCATTTTTCATTTCTAAGACCAGTGATTGTTTTTCTGATATATCTACTATTTTTATATCATATTTTTGTTGGTCAATGTATACTAAATTTAATATTTTATTTAATTTTATATTTGTTTCGGATAGGGCATAGTAGTAAATTTGTAACTGTTTCCAATATTTTTCGGCATGTTCACTTGCGTTTTTTCCTGTTTTATAGTCAATAATGGTGCCATCGGAAAGAACAGCATCTACTGTGCCTTTGATTGTTATAGGTTCTATTTTCCAAAGAAACGGTATTTCTCGATATAATGGGACATTTGTCCTAAGACTATTATACACGGGATTTGTTCGGATTTTATCAATAAGAGACTGAATTTCATTTTCAATATTGTCTATGTAGAGATAGTTTTTAGTAAAGGAGAGGATGTGTTCTAAAAGAGGTTCTTTATCATTGTTAAAATCCCAGAGATAAAGTAATGTGTGTAACAATGTTCCACGTTCCGCATGGTATTTGTTATATTCGTTTTCAAGTACCTTAACCGATGGTTGGTTACCATTATCATCAAACATCCAGTCTAATAACTCTGTTACTGAAATTGGTTCTGTGAGGAACTGTTCATAGGTTAGGTTTATGGGTTGAACTAAATCGGGAATGATTTTATTTTTAGGTTTTGGCACGTTAGTTTTAGAATATATTTTTTCAGGTTTTGTTATTTCGCAGATATGAAATAGATGGTGTTCATTATCTTCATTATTTTGATTGCAGATAGGGAAGCAGGATGAGAGGAAAGATAACCATGATTTGGTATCTTGTTTATTTCGAGCCTGTGAGTTTGCAGAAAGAATGAGGTAATCTTTTGCTCGTGTTAAGGCGACATAAAGAAGTCGTGCGTATTCCTGTTCTGTGTCGAAGTTGTTCTGGAGTTCAATGATTTTTTGCCATGGTATCTTGTCGCTGTTTTTATTTTCTAATTCTCCACTGAATTCAGAATCTAAGCTTAATGAGATTCCGATATCACGATGAAAACGAATTCGTTCAAGATAGCGGTTTTTATGTGAGGAATGGAGGTCTGGAATTATAACAATTGGGAATTCTAAACCTTTGGCTTTATGAATTGTTGTTAATATAACTGCGTTCTGTGGTTCTAAGTTTAGGTCTGCCTCACCTTCTAATATTTCGGATTTTAGGCGGTTTATTAATCTGTGATAGTTGTATAAATTCAAGGGAAGTGTTTCCTGATAGGCATTGGTAAGTGCGAGAAGTTTTTGGAGGTTTCCAATTTTTTGAGTGCCAAAGGATTGAGCGGATAGGACTGCTTCGTATCCTGTTTCAGTAATGATGTGTTGAATAAGTTCGTAGACGGGTAGGTGTTTCTTATTGGAGATGGTTCTGTATAAAGTGCGTACTCGGATATATGCGTTGTCATGGGATACCTGTTCTGGGATAGGGATATTGTCGAGGATAAGTTCATAAAGGGGAGCATATATTCGCCAGCGAATGATTTGTTCATCTGAAAGCCCGCAGAAAGGACCTCGTAGGAAGGAGAGGAGAGAAATGTCATGATAGGGGTTTAATAATATATGGATAAAATTCAAAATATCTTTTACTTCTTCAACCTCAAAGAAGCCTCTTCCGCTTACAACTTGATAAGGAATACCTAAGTCTCTTAAGGCTTTTTCATATTGATATAAATGGGTTGTAGTTCGGAAAAGAATGGCAAAATCACCGTATTGAGCCCCTCGAAGTTGATTTGTTTGTTCATCATAGATGTTTATTGTCCCTTTTTCTATACTATCTGTGATGCGGTTGGCTATTGTTATCGCTTCTATGTCATATATATCTTCGTTATTTGTTGTGTCATCTGGAGAGGGAGAAAATAGGAATTCCACTCGTGGCTGTTGATAGGGTTGTCTATGAGGAACCATATTTTGATATGGTTCTTCGACGTCGAATAGTAGATTTGTATTACTGAAAAAGGTGTTAATAAAGTTTATTATCTCTGGTACAGACCGAAAATTTTTTGTAAGGGATATGACTTTGTCGGTAGTTTTTTGTTGGTTCTGAAATACTTTTACCTCAGCACCGCGGAACATATATATTGACTGTTTGGCATCACCAACAAAGAATAGGGAGACGTTATCGGAGGCTTGGAGGAGTTCATTGATAAGCATGGCTTGTTCGCGGTCGGTATCTTGAAATTCGTCGACGAATATATATTTAGTTTTTTGGGCTATTTCTTTGCAGATATCAGGATATTGATTAAGAAAGATACGTGTTAGATATATTAAGTCATCAAAGTTGACCCAGCCTTCTTCTCGCTTTTGTTGTGTCCATTGCTGGTATAACTTTTCAAAGAGATGAATTAATTTATAATTTAGTGTAAGTACTTTTTTGCTATATGAGTCTTCCCATTCGGTTATATATATTTTTTTTAGTTGTTCTTTGATTTTGTTAATTATCTTTTTGATTTGGTCTGTAGTTGTTTTATCTTCTTCACTTCGGGAAGTTCTTTTTGTCTTTTCGTTTAATATTTTATCAATGATGTTAAGTACTGTTACTGCATTTTCTGCCTGTTGAATTTTGTTTAATTCTTCTATTAATGTTTTTCTCCTTATTTCCCATGAGTCTTCAGGATTTGAAAGTTTATTTTCGAATTGTTGCAACTGTAAAATCCATAATTTTATAGAAAGACTTTTTTTGAAGTTTAAGAGGAGTTGTTCGTAAGACTGTTTTACATGTTCGACAAATGCTTCTGCATATTTTTCAGGTGTTGAATAGTATTTTGTCTGTTCAATCCAGTGAATAATAGATAAAGCATTTTCAAAAAGGGTACGGATGATTTTTATTAAACCGTCTATTGATAACTCCACAGCCAGTTCAAAAGCATTGGCATCATTTTCGATGTGGTTAAGCAATTGTTCTCTAATAAATTTATCCAAGAGTAGAAAATTTTCTTGTTCATCAATGATTCGGAAATCTGGGTCGAAACCTAATTTAAGTGCATACTCTCTGAGTATTGAAGAACAGAACGAGTGGATAGTACAGATATGAGCGGATTCTAATTGTTGTTCTAACCATCGCCATCGGGTAAGTTCTTGTGAATTGGCATGAGTTGCAAACTCGCGGAAGGCATCGCGAAGACGTTGTTTCATTTCGGCTGATGCTTTTTCTGTGAAGGTGATGGCAACGATATCATTTAAGTCGATTTGTTTTTCAATAAGCAATCTCAAAATGCGGGCGGTTAAGACTCGAGTTTTACCTGAACCTGCAGAGGCATCTACACCAATGACACGTGCATCTGAGAAAACAGCGTTTTTCTGCTCTTCTGTAAGTGTTTTGAAAACGTTATGTTGTTTCAGTGGTGTCATAAGTTTCTTTATTTTCTGAAATTACTATTTGATATGAACCTTCTTTGTATCTACATGCTGTTTTCCATAAACAGCGGTCGCAGTTGTTCGGTTTGGTTGTTAGCGGGAAGTTGCCTTGAGTTATGTTATAAATGGAGTTTTGTATTTCATGTATCATTGTATTTTCGATTTCTTCACGTGTAGAATCGTTGCTTTTAGGAGAGTTCCAAGGTGCTTCTACTTTTTTATTTTTTGTTATGGATAGGAAGTAGGCTTGGTTTGCTTGATGATGCTTGAATAGATGATGTTCGACAGCGGTGGTATATAGCATTAACTGGATAGAGTCAGCGTTTTTCATCTCATTCATAGATGGTGTTTCTTTCCATTTATAGTCGATGATTCGTAGTTCGGGTTTTGTAATATGTTTGTCAATACGGTCAATCCGCCCTGAAAACTTGACATTTATATTTTTAATCATCATAACATAGGGTTCAGATGTGCTATTTTTGTCTTCTTCGTTGTATGAGGTGTGACCGAAGGATATTTCAAAATATGATGGTAGCCATTCCTCTTCAATGAGTGCGTTGTTAATAAAGTTAAGCAGGTAGCGTTCAATCCGCTTCAATGTGATTTCCACTGTTTTTGGTGGAAGTGAGAATGTTTTTCTGTCATGGTTGGCTATTTCTTGTAGGATATTTGTGATTATTTTTTGTAATACCTCTTTATTCTGTTGTTTTAGTATGTCAAAGTAATCTCTGAAGATAATGTGCAGTAATTCGTGAGACCATGCCCCACACATGAGAGCATTTGGTTCTGTCAGTTCTTCTTCCCATTCTTGTAAGCCCAAGACTCGTTTTGCGAAGAATAGGAAGGGGCAATTCTTATATGTCTCAATCTGGTCAGCACTATAAATGTGACTGCTTCCGAAATGATTTGTTAACCATTCTAATATATCTTTGGTTTTTAGATAGCCGAGATATGGATTTTGTGATTTTTCTTCTCTTTTCCATAACGATAAAGCATTTTGAAATTCGGCAGGATATTGCTTTTGCATTTCTTTTTCGGGGCAAAACATAAATACTGCTTTTTTAAGTTCAGCTGGTGAGCAAGGTGTTATGTTTTCATTTTCTGTAGGGACAGTTAGATTATCCTGATTCTCATTTATATAACTATAGATGTCCTGAATCTCGCGAAGTAAAAGGCTTGGTGTTCTTTGTCGTTGAGTTTCTGAGAAAAAGGCATAGGAGAGAAAAACGCCTTTTTGACCTACCTCAAAGATTTTTTGGAAAAACAGCCACTCTCGTTGTATATGCTTTCGAACATCGTCAATAGGAATTCCTAATTGTTGAAGTTTAAGGAAGTCGCTATCGGAATAGATGGCATTTATGGATGGCATCAGAGGGACTATACCTTCTTCCATCCCTCCGAGGAATATGTAGTCATATTCTAAATTGCGGATTAGTGGTAGGTCGATACATGAGACACCGTATTTGTTTTCGGAATTGTAAAGCGAAGCTTCGTTTAGAGTATTTATTAATATCCGTGAGTACTCATCCAGAGATATTTTAATTGGTTCATTAATTAGTTCTGGCAGGTCTTTAAGAATGGTTGTTATTTGTCGGAAAGCGGAGTATTCTGTTTCTGGTTGTTTTGATATATGTATTAATGTCTCAGGTGTAAGTCTTTGGAATAAAGAATGAAGGAGAGACATAGTTATATTTATATAGTTAGAGATGGTATCTACCTTTTTAAATTTATTCCGTAAAGATAGCCAATGGCTTAATAATTCTTTCAGTTGGTATAGTTCTTCTTGTGATATTTGTTTGTCTGTTTTAGCCTGAGGTGTGAGTGACATTTTGTCTATTTTTTTATAGAGGTCTATAACAGGTGTTTCTAACGGAATTCCTGTTTGTTGGAGAATCAAGAAAAATTTATCACGGATAACTTCTGGAATATTCCATACAGGGTCATGTAGGAGGGCTACGTAGGCAGAAAACTGAGTTTCTTTCAGTTGATAAAACCAGCGTTGAACGAATTGCCCTATTATTGTTTCTTTTAGTTTTCGTGGTAGGTAAAAACGGAAGGGAATCCCATATTCTGAAAAGACATGTTCAATAATATGACGGACAGGTGATATTTGTCTATATACCAGTGCAATCTTTTGAGGAAGGATTTTTTCCTTAATAATTTGTTTTTTTATTTCTCGTGCAATTTCGCGAATTTCTGTTTCTCGATTTGGATAACGATTGATTTTTATTTCTGCTGAGTATTGAGGAAGAAATGGTTTTGGCTTATCACGCCAAAACAGATTTTGAGCGATGAATTCAATAGCATTTTGAGGAGGGGGTGTTTCGAATGAAATGAATTCTAACGGTATAGATTTTTTTATTTCTTTTAAGGTATTGTTTGCTAACTGATAAAGGTCTGTTTGATTAGGAGATGGGTCGAGATTAATTCCTATAACCACTTTATTAAAATGAGGTATTAACGATTTTATTAGTCTTATTTCTGATGGGGTAAAGTCATCAAATCCGTCGAAAGCCACAAGGGAAAAGTTTTGTATATATTTAGGTTTTGTTTTTAAACATTCCACTTCTGCCTGCCAAAATATTCCAGGAATATCATACCAGTGATTTTCAGTCAGTTTTTTTTGATAGGCATTATAGACCCAGAGAAGAATATCATCCCATGGCTCGATATGATTGCCTTGTGTCTTTTTAGCAAAATCGTCTGGTGTTATTGCGGTTTGTTTTAGGTTATGAATAATTTTATTGAAATGTTCTGCCAGATTGTCGGGTGCTAATATACCTGAAAAGATTGAACATTTTTGTTTCCCTTCATCACTTAACACAATGGACTTTATAAGGAGTGTTTGTTCCCAGTCTTCTAATAGGCGGTATGTAATGTTTTGACCTTGAAGAAGTTTTTGGGTGAATGATGTAAAATCAGTAACTACTTCACCGAATAAAGTCGAGGTATTTAAATGATTTATCAATTCCAATCTTCGTTTTTGTGCATATTGTCGAGTAGGGACAATTAGTATTGCATGAGGGTAGGCTTCTTTAAGTAGGTCATTGATGTACTTCTTCCGTTGGGAGCGGTGAGTTCCAGAGCAAACAATTAAATGGCTCATAATTTCCTTTTATTGTGTAAATTAGACAATTTTGGAGAAGTACTCAATTGTATATTTCAAGCCTTCTTGAAGAGGTACCTTTGGCTTCCAGTTTAGTTTTTCCATTGCTCGTGAGATATCAGGTTTTCTACGGCAAGGGTCATTTTCTGGTAAAGGTTTGAAAATAATTTCGGATTTTGAACCTGTAAGTTCAAGAACCAGTTTTGCTAATTCGAGGATAGTGAATTCACCTGGATTTCCCAAATTTACGGGTCCAGTGAAATCGTTGCAATCCATCATCCGAAGAATACCATCTATTAAATCACTGACATAACAAAAAGAGCGGGTCTGAGAGCCGTCGCCAAACACAGTAATAGGTTCATTTTTTAAAGCCTGGACGATAAAATTACTTACAACTCTACCATCGTTGATGAGCATGCGTGGTCCGTATGTGTTGAAGATGCGAATGATTCGGATATCGACGCCATTTTGGCGATGGTAGTCGAAAAACAGGGCTTCTGCTACTCGTTTGCCTTCATCATAACAACTACGTTTACCAATTGGATTTACATTTCCCCAGTATGTTTCTGGTTGGGGATGTACTGTTGGGTCTCCATATACTTCGGAGGTACTTGCCTGTAAAACACGTGCCTTTACACGTTTTGCCAAGCCTAATACGTTTAATGCTCCCATAACATTTGTCTTTATTGTTTTTACAGGGTTAAACTGATAGTGGACTGGTGAAGCAGGACATGCAAAGTTGTAAATTCTATCTACCTCTAATAAGATAGGTTGTGTTATGTCATGTCTAATTACTTCAAAATTTGGATGACCTATTAGATGTGCTATATTTGATTTTCTTCCCGTAAAGAAATTGTCGAGGCAAATCACTTCTTCACCTCGATTTAATAGTGCTTCACAGAGATGGGAACCAATGAATCCAGCTCCACCGGTGACTAAATTTATATGACTCATACATACCTCCAAACGAAAGAGTTTCGTTGTAAAATTGTTGTAATTTTTATCTGGATTTTAAAAATTCATCGTATTTTATTTTGATGACTGCCTTTTTTACAGTTTTGGGACTATTTTCAATCCAAATTCCAGTTCCATGAACTTCACCTGGAAATAGGACAACAAATAATCCTTCAGAATTAAGCACAATGGCATTTGGGTTCGGCTCGACATGATAAAACGTGACATCATTTTGTTGGTCATAGTTTGTTCTGGGTTTTGCATGTGCCTCTGGTAACCAAGCTATTTTTTCTTCTCCAGTAATAGTCAGTTGTATATCCATATATTTTTTGTGGGATTCAAAAACGGCGTCCTTTATATCCTTAGTAGTATAAGACATTACACGTGTTTTTATAACATCTCCTATGAGTGGTAACATCTCCGTTTCTGGACTTTTATCACTTAATCCTTTGATAAATGCGAATACAGTATCTGTTAACTCTCCATGGAAATATTTGTTCCAGTTTTCTAAATGGTCAATAATCATGATATCCAAATCTCCTTTCTACATGCACTTCGTATTTTTTTAGTGAATGGTACTCCTTCTATATGCTCAATAGTTACAACTCCACCAGCGAACTGAACTAAAGCGGTGCCAGCAGAAATATCCCAAATCTTGACTTCATCCTGGATAAAAGCATCCACTCTTCCACATGCGACGTAGGCTAATGATAGTGCGGATGGTCCTAAAAGGCGAACACGATTAAAACGTTTCAATTCATTTAGATATTCATAAAACTCATTGTCATTGTAGGGACGGACAATTGGGAAACCTGTGGCTATAACTGCTTCTGATGCTTTTTGCGTTGATGAGACGTGGATGGGATTGTTATTAAGACGTGCACCCGTGTCCTCACTTGCAGAAAACATTTCATCCCTTAAAAAGTCATAAACAACACCTAACACAGTTTCTTCGTTTTTCATTAATGCAATTGAGACTGCGGAAAAAGGAATTTTACGACTGAAATTGAAACTCCCATCTAAAGGGTCAACAACCCAATATGGCTTATTAATAACGTATTCTTTCGTCCAACCTGTTTCTTCAGATAAGACAGGGTAAGGTGTTGCTGTTAATACGTCCAAGATGGCTTCTTCTGATTCTTTATCCGCTTGTAATTTTATCTCATTTTTATCTTCAGAGAGGTTTTTACAATTTTGTCTGTACAATTCGGATAAAATTAGCCCTGCTCTTCTTGCTGATACCATCGCTATTTCTAATAATTCATCAGTGTTCATTTTTGTTCATTCATGTTCTGGTTGGTTAATGATGCAACTTTTTTCCACGTTTTTGAGCCAAATAGGTGCTTATGATATGTGTTAGGATAGAGAATATATCCTCAATGGGACCATATTCATCTTTTGTGCTTTCAATGTGTAGACCGTAATGACATGCAGGGATAAGTTTCCCGCCATCACATCCCGCAATTCCTACTGTGGTGAGTCCGTTTGCATTTGCCCATTGTACTGCCTTGATGATGTTTGGACTGTTCCCACTTACGGACATAGCAATAAGTATATCTTCTGGCTTTGCCAATGCCCTTAGTTGACCTACAAAGATATTATCGTAGCCTTCATCATTACCTAATGCGGTTATGACGGACTGATTATCAGAGAGGTTTATTGCGAGAATGGGTTTTTGTCCTTCAATATAGTTTCCAACGACCAAATCGTTAACCCAATGTGACAGTACCGCAGAACTTCCACCGTTCCCTGCTAAAAAAATGGTTTTGTTTGAATTGATTTTATGTTCAATAGTTTCGACTATTTTCTGTAGTATATCTTTATCCAGACTATTATTTAGTTGGCACAATCGATTGTTATATCCGAGAACATATTCGGTGAACGATGTTGATGATTGAAACAGATGACTCATAAAATACATATAATAATCTCCTGATGGATTTAATTCTGAAGATATTTTATATTAATTTTAACATGTTAATGTAGATATGAGCAATGATAAATATTTTAATGTGTTTTTGAAATATACCTATTTAATATAATAGTGTAGACATATCTTATTACGAGTATTTAAGACAATAAATGTAAGTTCAGGAGGATTTTTTTATGGAAACTGAAACACGTAGAGAATTTTTAAAAATGGCTTCTGTCGGTTCAGCAGTTGCATTGTCTGCGTTGAGTTATTCACGCATTGCGGGAGCGAATGACCGTATCGCTATCGGAATGATAGGTTGCGGAGGTAGGTCACATGACCATTTCAAGCAAATCAGTGCTTATAAAGACAAGGAAAATGTGGAAATTATTGCGGTTTGCGACCCGTGGAAAGAAAAACGGGAGAAAATGGCAAGAATGGTGAAGGATGTTTTTGGTAAAGAACCGAAGCAGTTTGAATCGTATCAAGACCTTTTATCTAAGGCGAATGTGGATGCAGTGGTGATTGCTTCTGCGGACCATGTGCATGCTCGACAGTTGGAAGCCTCAGCAAAAATGAAGAAGCATGCCTACTGTGAGAAGCCATTGGCGAACCATATGAAAGAACTTATCTCTGCATACGATGCAGTTAAGGACAATAAAGTTATAGTTCAAATAGGAACGCAATTGCGGAGTTATCCCAGTTTTACAGGTGCACGTGAAGTATATAAATCAGGTATTCTTGGTAAAGTAGGTAGAGTAGAGCAATGCAGGAATGGGAATAAACCGTATTGGTATTCGAAAATTGTTACAGATTTAAATCCGTCAGATGTTAATTGGAAGGAATTTACCGCAGGTGTTACCGATAAGCCTTTTGACCCTGTGTTATGTTCTGCTTGGTATGGCTACCGTGATTTTTCAGATGGACCTATCCCACAATGGGGAAGTCATTTTATAGATTTGGTGCATTACATTACAGGTGCTCAATTTCCAGAAAGTGCGGTATGTTCTGGTGATACCTATACATGGAAAGATGAGTATAAATTTACCTGTCCTGACCATATTCAGGTGTTATGGAAATATCCTGAAGGGTTTATGGTGTCCTATTCTACTAACTTTGGCAATGGTGCAGGTAATTCGTTTAAGATTTTCGGGAATCAGGGATTGATGGACCTTCAAGATTGGAATAATCCTATTTTGCTTCCTGATGGTGCATTTACGAAAACGGATGCCCTTAAGGAGAAGGTTGAAATAGAGCCTGTGGAACGTGCTGACCATATTTTGGATTGGTTGCAAAGTATGCGAAGTGGGAATGAACCTAATGCGAATATTGATGCGGGTTATCAACATGCAGTAGCATGTATTATGGCAATGATTGCTTATGATACGGGTAAACGGCAAGTCTATGACCATTCAAAACGAGAAATCCGTGAAGGATAAATAATTTTAAGGAGAAAAACTATGGAACCAAAGACACGTCGTGAGTTTCTTAAGACAGCAGGGATTGGGACTGCGGTAACTCTTTCTGCGTTGAGTTATTCTCGCATTGCGGGAGCGAATGACCGTATCGCTATCGGAATGATAGGTTGCGGAGGTAGGTCTCATGCTCATTTTGAACAAATCAATGCTTATCGTGAAAAAGAGAATGTAGAAATTGTTGCTATTTGTGATCCTTGGAAAGAGAAACGGGAACAAATGGCTAAGATGGTAAAAGATGTGTATGGGAAAGACCCACAACAATTTGAATCGTATCAAGACCTTTTGACAAAGGCGAAGGTAGATGCGGTAGTCATTGCGTCTGCAGACCATGTGCATTGTCTTCATTTAGAAGCATCTGCAAAGGCAAAGAAGCATGCATATTGTGAGAAACCGCTGGCAAAGAATATGAAAGAACTCATATCTGCCTATGATGCGGTAAAGGAAAACAAGGTTGTTGTTCAGATAGGGACACAATTGCGGAGTTATCCCAGTTTTACTGGAGCAAAAGAAGTTTATAAAACGGGTATTCTTGGTACTGTAAGCCGTGTAGAACAATGTCGAAACGCTTCTCAACCATATTGGTATCCGCGTATTCGTGAAGACCTGAAACCGGAAGATGTTAACTGGAAGGAATTTACTTCTGGTGTAACAGACAAACCTTTTGACCCTGTATTTTGCTCTGGTTGGTATGGGTATCGTGAATTTTCAGATGGTGCGATACCAGGATGGGGTAGTCATTTTATTGACCTTGTCCATTACATCACAGGGGCAAAATTCCCTAAAACGGCTGTTTGTTCTGGCGGTATTTACACGTGGAAGGATAAGTATAATTTTTCTTGTCCTGACCATATTCAAGTGTTATGGACATATCCAGAAGGATTTATGGTCTCCTATTCAACAAATTTTGGTAACGGTGCGGGTAATTCATTTAAGATTTTCGGGAACCAAGGTTTGATGGACTTAGAGGATTGGAACAACCCGATTTTATTGCCTGATGGTGCATTTACAAAAACGGACGCTTTAAAGGAAAAAATAGAAATTGAGCCTGTAGAACGTCCTGACCATATTTTAGATTGGTTACAATGTATGCGGAATGGAAACGAACCCAATGCAAATATAGATGCGGGGTATCAGCATTCGGTGGCATGTATTATGGCAATGATTGCCTATGATACTGGTAAACGGCACATTTATGACCCTGAGAAACGAGAAATCCGAGAAGGATAAAAGGTAACAGATTAAAAAAATAAGTAAAGGGGATGTAATGTTCTTACATCCTCTTTATATTTTTTATAAATTCTATTAATTGCAATGCATTTTTAGGAGCATACCCACCAAAATCGTTATTAAAAAAGATGAAGACCTCTTTACTTTCGGTAACCCATTGTTTTATTTTTTCTGCCTCTGATTTTAATTGCTGTTGTGTATATTCTCCCTGATACCTGCCTGTTGACCCATGTTTGCGAATGTATATCCAATTTGCTGTAATGACATCGTCAATTTCGCAACCTTTATAATCCTCTAAACACAAGGATACATTGTGCTTGCTCATTACATTGAATATCTCTTCATGGAAACATTTTTTGTTTCGCAATTCTACTGCCAGCAAGGAATTTGTAAATCGTTCTGACCATGCACAGAGAAATTCATCTAATAAATTTATATCTGGTATGAAAGAAGGAGGTGTCTGTAATAAATATACTTTTATTTTTTCTTGCAAAGGTAGAACCGATTGATAAAAATCATCAATTTCTTTATGGACATTTTTTAATCGCAAATCATGAGATATTCGACGCCAGATTTTAATAGAGAACATAAAATTGGTAGGTGTAATATCGAGCCATTTTTTTAATAGAGAGGGATTGGGCAGTCGATAAAAGGTAGAATTTACTTCAACTGCATTAAATATGGAGGCGTAGTATATTAACCAGTTTTGTGTGGGTACAGATTTGGGATAAAAGACACCTTTAGCCCAATGTGGATAACTCCAACCACTGGTGCCGATATATATGTTTGATGTCTCTTTTTTATTCTTCATAGGTAAGAAACTTTATATTAAGGCTTATTACAAAAATTATAGCGATTATTAATTTTTAATGAGAAACAGGATGTGTTCAACTTACGAGTATTTAGGGATGTTTATGGATATTTTACTCAATAGTGACAATTTCATCATCGTAGGTAGGTTTTAATTTTTTGCCAGGAGGAAGGATAATGAACTCGTCTGCGTTTTCCCAGTCCCCAAAAAGCCATTGTATAAGTAATATTGGATTCCCTTTAACTTCATGATATTCCCACCCTAAATAATCAGTGGATTTTTTGGTAATCTCTTTTGCATATTCCCGATTTCCGAGTCCCAAGTCAATGTAAACTGCACGTTGATATTGTTTTTTCCATGTTTCTAAAGATTCAACAAGATAGTCAATATTTTCGTTGCCATAGATTTCGGTTAATAGTTCTCGAATTGCTTTTTCACGTTCTGGACCGGGCATGACACTATCTTCAATCCAGCCGGGTGTAAACCAGTATGTCCCTGGGTATTGGTCGAAAAGTTCTCGATAGCGTTTACGACTTCCTATAAAGAAGGTAATACAGTCATGGGCTTTTATAAAAACAAGGGGTTTCTGTTTTGATGTGATGTTTAATGTTCCATTGCTACAAAGTCCATAACCAATGAGTATGGCATCGTAATTGGCTTTGTCCAATTCATCAATTTTATTTTGCAATACAGATTGAAGTTGTTGAGGAGCGTCGTGCAATCCCTGTTCTAAAAAGAAATAATCGTAAATGTGGGGTGATAGTGACGAGTAGTAGGCTATTTCTCGCCAAAGAACATGGCAAGCCACGATAGCGTATCTCTTTTGTTTTTTGTTTCCTAATTTTTGATGTAATAATCTTTTTAATTCTAATGCATCCATAATGATGGGCTTTATGTTTATTAATGATTAAACAAATAGGTTAACAGAGGCATTCCCAGCTTCACCGAGATAATAACCGACGCCACCAATTTCAACGTTATCAATAAGTTCTTCCTTTTTAATACCCATTATATCCATAGTCATGGAACAAGCCACTAATTTTACACCAGAACTAATTGCTGAACTCATTAGTTCTGATAATGGCATGACATTTTTAGATTTCATAACATGTTTCATCATTTGTGTTCCAAGTCCACCCATGTTCATTTTGGATAGTTTAAGTTTATCGATACCACATGGCATCATAAATCCGAACATCTTTTCGAGGATTGTTTTCTTTACAGGAATTGGTTGATTTTTTCTTAGCACATTAAGCCCCCAAAAGGTAAAGAAGATTGTAGTTTTATATCCCATTGCGATGGAGCCATTTGCAATAACGAAGGCTGCCATTACGCGGTCCAAATCATTTGAGAAGCAGATGATAGTAACGGCTTTTTGTGTTGGAACAGAACAAGCGGTATCGGTATTTTCTATTTCGGACGGGGTTGTCCCTTTTACAATTTCGACGATGTAGCCTTTTTTCTCAGGCCGAACTTGTAAAACACGGTGTCCTGTTTTTGCACACCATGCAGGGACGTCACAAGTAAATCCGACATCTGTAGCGTAAACTTCAAGAATGTCTCCTGGTTGAAGTTTTTCAATAACTTGTTTCACTTTTAATATAGGTCCAGGGCATTGCATTCCTGATACGTCCAATTGGTGACGGTTTGGTGTGACGATAGAATCATCGGCGGGGCCACTCTTTATTTTTACTGAACTTGTTGAAGATGGAAATGTTTGTTGAAGGGGTGGCTTTTTATGAAACCAAGCCCAGGTACGAAAGCCTCCGTTTAAATTATAAACATTAAATCCTTGTTGTTTTAGGAACCGATAGGCAATATATCCTCTTAGACCGACTGCACAATAAGTAATGATTGGTTTATCTCGTGGAATTTCATTTACTCTCATTCTGAGTTGGTCAACTGGTATAAGTGTAGCGTTTGGGATAGCTCCTGCTTCCGCCTCGTCAGGTTCTCGCACATCTAATATATAAGCATTTTGTGGCATATCATCTGGGTTGACGATGTCTACATCACCACGAAGGATATTTGATGCAACATATCCAACCATATTGATTCCATGTTTTGCACCACCCCATTGTGGGGAATATGCTAATTCTTCATCTTCTAAATCGAAGACGGTACGATTATGACGAATTGCCATTGCTAAAGTATTGATCATGCTTTCAACACCTTCAGAACCTACCACCTGTGCCCCTAATATGCTTCCATCTGTTCTAAATAAAATTTTTACACTCACAGGCTGAGCACCTGGATAGTAGCGTGGATGTTGCATAGGATGAACATAGGCTTTCTTGTAGTCTATATTCAGTTTTTTTGCTTGTGCCTCTGTAATTCCTGTTTGTGCTGAGGCAATATTGAAGACCTTAACAATTCCAGTGCCTTGGATGCCACCGAATGTTGAATTTCTTCCACATATATGGTCAGCAGTAATGCGACCTTGACGATTTGCAGGTCCTGCTAAGGGAACGGAGGTTCTACCACCTGTTACTATATCTTTTACTTCTACCACATCACCGACCGCATAAATGTTTGGGTCACTGGTTTGCATGAACTCATTGACACGGATATGTCCGGAGGGTGATAAATCAATGCCTGCTTCTTTCGCTAATTGACTGTTAGGTCTAACACCCACACATAAACAGGCTAAATCGCTTTCAATTGTTTTGCCACTTTTCAGGATGACTTTGCCATTTTCGATTTGCTGGGCAGTTTCCTGTAAATAAACATTTACCTTGTTTAGCACCAATTCCTGTAAAATTGGTGTGGTCATTTCGGAGTCCATTCGTGGCATGACATGGTCTTGCATCTCTACAAGGGAAACATCGAGCCCACGATGTCTTAAGTTCTCAGCCAACTCTAACCCAATAAAACCAGCACCAATAACACATACATGTTTGGCTGTTTCTAATGATTGGATAATTTTGTCCATATCGCTAAGATGGTTAAGGACATGTACGTTTGGTCCATCCGCCCCAGGGATAGGAGGTATTACAGGGGTAGAGCCTGTGGCGAGAACGAGAACGTCATATGGAAATGTGAGAACTGTGTTGTTTGTCAGGTTTTTTACTAAAATTTCTTTCTTTTCTTTATTTATAGAAATCACTTCATGTTGAGTTCGAATATCCAATCCATATCGTCCCTGTAAGCCTTTTACTGTTTGAACTAATAGAGATGAGCGGTCTGGAATAATTCCACCAATGTGATAAGGCATACCGCAGTTTGCATAAGAGACATCGGAGCCCTTCTCAAAAACGATAACCTCTAAATTATCGTCTAACCGTTTTAAGCGTGTGGCACAACTCATACCACCAGCCACACCACCAACAATGATTATTCGTCTTTTCATTTCTAATCTCCTTATATGATTATTGATTTTTGAACTTTATTCGTGAGAACAAATTTTTGAAAATAATTGAACTAAATTATCTTTAAATTCCTTTGTTTTTTTATCGTCAGCACTGAAAGAGGATATACATTCCTCTAAATGTTCCTGTAAAATAACTTGACCTAATGAACGAAGTGCTCCACGTGCTGCAGAAACTTGTTTTAATATTTCGAAGCAGGGACGTTCTTTCTCAATCATTTGTTTGAGGCCACGGATTTGTCCTTCAATCCGATTCATTCGTTCAATCAATTTTGTTTTTTGTTTTTTTGATTCCATGATATTTCTCCAATTGTATACATATACTATGTATAAGTATATATGTTTTCTAATATGTATTTCAACTCTGAATGAATGAATTTTATTCCTGAATTATTTTTATGATTTATGCATGACATTCTATATGTAAAAAGGAAAAGATTAAGGAAAAGAAGAGACCAGAGAATAAATATTGTTTATGTTTAATTTATCAGTTGCCTCTAAAAACAATTTAATTTTATATGGTGTGTGGAGGAAAACAAGTTATGTTCAAGAGTTTAAGATGAGTGTGAAAATAGGGATGATTTTTTTCTGAATAAAAATAATTTATTTTATTGGAAAATTCTTGACATTGGATAGTATAATTAGTGTAAAATTATAAAACGATTTAATTTTGGTAAAAAAAGCATATATAATTCTTGACAATTGGTGTGATTTGTGATAAACTGTAAGGTAAAGTAACAACATAAAGACCAAACGTTAAAACAAAACGATATATATCAGAAGGAGATTCAACAGTGAAACATGTTCGAATGATTTCAAGTAAACGTCCTGTGTATGCTGGTTGGATGGATAATGTATGTTTTGTATCTTTTTTGATTAACAAACTTCTAACCGCTATGGGAGGTCAAAGCCCATTCTTTTCGTTTCTTGAAGGTAAATGCCATATTGAAACTGGGACAGGAAATAATAATAGTAGTTCTTCGTAGCTCTAAATAAAAACAACTTAAAATTTTAATATTAAAATTTATATGAGGTAACATGAGATGAGTGAAAAGAACATTCTCTATTTGATACTTATTTGTGTGTTATTTAGTTTTTTGTCGGGTTGTTGTGTTCTTAAAGGGACATCGATTTTTTTCCCTGATTCTGCATTGGAGGTAGTTATCCGTAGCGAGCTGGGCAAACCCTTTTTTGTGGTTTGCACGGGAGAACTGGATTCTATCACGGAATTAAATGCTCGTGGTATGGGTATAAAGAACCTTCAAGGATTGGAGTATTGCACATCGTTGGTTAAGTTGGACCTGAGGGACAATGCTATTATATCGATATCCCCACTGAGGGAATTGAAAAACCTTGTTTGGCTTGATTTAGGAAATAATAAGATAACAGATATAACACCAATAGCGGGGTTGGTCTACCTTGAATATCTCGACCTTTCCGGTTCAGATAATGATATTCGCGATTGGTCTCCATTATTAGCAAACGTAGATGCAGGTGGGTTGGGTCCTGGTGATACTGTGACCTTGAGTCCGGAATGGACTGTTAAAGAAGATGGGACTTATTATGAGGATTTTCTGCCTGTATATCAGAAATTGATTAATGCAGGAGTTAATGTTATTTTTGCTGAGCCAACAAAATAATAGTAACATTTTTTTGAGTTTTAATTTATGTACATAATAATTAGAAGGTCAAACATTGGAAGGAACCTCAATGAAAAAGACGAGGTGTAAATTTATTTTATTTTTATGCAATCTATTTGTTTTTACTGGTATTTTTATTTTGATAAGTGGTTGCCCTCCGACTCAGAAATTTGAGTTAAACCCACAAGTACTTTCATTTGGAGAAAAGGCAGTTGTTAAATCTGTAGCGATTAAACCGAAGGGCAAATTTAAGTTGGAATGGTCAGTGGTCGAGGTGATGTGGGATTCGAATCTTAGCAAATGGTATGAGAATGATGTTCCATGGTTATCGGCAGAACCTACCTCAGACAAGACATCCACGGTTCAATTAGTTCAAGTTCGTGTTACACGAAGTGGTTTGGCTTCTGGAGAGTATAAAGATGTTGGATTAAAATTTCGTTCGTCTAAAATGGAACACGTAGTTCCCGTTTCTATGGTGGTATCTAATGTTCTTGAAGTTACTCCGCAAATTGTTAATATCCGTCCGGGGATGACGCAAACAACTATCACATTAAAAAATATAGGTAGTGAGAGTTTTAATTGGACAGTAGAATATATCCCTGACTTGTCAAATAAGACGGCTACAGATAAAGTTCCGATGGATATTTCAGTGTCTCCTGTTTCTGGTAATTTAGCGTCGGGAAGTAGTTCACAAGTTACAGTCAGTTGGGATAAAGCACGCTCTGCCGATTTTGGATTGCTGTTTAGGTCACCGCAGGGAGACCAAATTGTTGAGTTCCGTTTTGTTCCGATATGCTCCGAATCAGACTTTGAGGTATCACCGAAAGAATTAGTTTTGATTGTTACTACGGAAGCGTTAACATCAGAAACGGTAGTTAGTCTGCCCCCTTCGAAACTAACATTTACAAATCGCAGTAGTGCCAAGAAAGATTGGACAGCCCAGATTATAGATGCCAGTGGTCAACCTATAAATAGCATTGTGGTTAGTCCTTCGGCGGGTGCTATTAATGCAAGTGATAAGGTTGATATTTCGGCAGTAGTAACCGCCCCCAAGGAAGTTATATTAGGAGCAGGGCAATATACTCTGCTTATTGACACATCAGATTGTATATTGACAGTTCCTATTAAAATAGAACAGATGAGTCTACCGAAAATTGCAATATCAGAGCCACCTCAGACGACTACAACACGACCAGAGATTATTCCATTGGATGTTTTGGATTTTGGCAGGGAAGATACCCAGAAAGAGTTTTGGATTGCGAATATAGGTCCGCGGGATTCAAAGTTATATTTTCGAATCACACATGAGGATGAGGGTAAAGAAAACCCAATTATTGTTGATATACAACCTGCAATTGGTGGTGCGAATGGTGAAGATGGAAATGCGGAGGACTTCTTCCACCCAGAATTAGTGAATGTGTTAATAGATGGGGTTCGTATTTTAGTTACAATTAACAGAGACAATTTGCAAAACGATGTAGAATATCGAAATATCACGATAGAGGCATTAGACCGAGACCCTATCCAGTTTTCGAATGAAGCCACTGTGTTAAGTGCTGTGGAATCGAAAACAATAAAAATTCGTGTGGAACGTCAACCTTTAAGAATTGAAGGAGCCTTGAATCGGAGTCGGCCTCCATATGTAATGAGATATGTATTTTTACTTCGTGATTCATCTTCAAGAGCAATTCCTACTGTTACCAATGATGACCTTTCTAAATTGAGTCTTACCATATCGGAAGATGGGGTTCCATTAGATTTATATGAGACCAGTTATTTTGTGACGGGTCCTCAGGATATTAAAGGGAATATGGTGATATTACTGGACTATACGGGTAGTACGTATTATGCAGGTGTAAATGATAAAATTAATCCTTTAAGACCGGGAGAAGCGATTGAAAGGGTAAAGAAAGCGGTTGTTGATTTTATTTATGATTTACCGGATTCTTACCAGATTGCTCTTATGTTACACAATGATAGGCAACAAACAAATCGGTTAATCCGTTCGTTTACCACGAATAAAGACGTCTTGAAAGATGCGCTGGAATCTTTTTATGTGCCTCCAAATTTAATGGGTGCTTCTGATATTTATGATGCTTTGTCAGAGGCTATTGACCGTCTTATGGCAGAAGATTCAAAAAATCCGTTGCCGTTTGATGATGCAGACGTAAAATCTATTGTTTTTATTACAGACGGATGGGACAATGCTTCTACTGTGGATGCAAGTAATATCCAAAATAAGGCTCATGATAATTTGATTCGACTTTATCCGTTGGGGTTTGCTTCTGGTGGTTCTATCAATAATGCAGACCTAATTCAGCTTGCAACTGAGACGGGTGGACATTTATATGTGGCAAACGATGTGAACAAATTGGTTCAGTTATTGGGTAATCAGAAATCATTGGTTCTGAGGCCGGATTTGCAAAGTTCAGGTAATGATTTAAGTTTCTATATATATAATGAGGGAGATGGAAACCTTGGATGGCAAGCGGATTTATCCAAGTTGCCGAAATGGATTTCTGAAATTACACCATCTCAAGGGACGATACCATCTAAGGGGAATGTTAAAGTTACGGTGAAAACTCAACCTGGACTTGCAGATGCGGATGTAGTTGTCACTTCTGAAATTCCAATAACTTCAAACGATGGGGATGGAGTTATCAAAGTAAGTGGAGTATCCAAGACAGTAGGATGGGAAAGTGTATCTATTGGGCTTGATGATGGTGCAGGTCGTATCTGGGAGGAATTAAAGAACCAGATGGTTCTAACGTATATTACACCAAAGCAGAAAGATTTTAAGTATACGATTCGTTTTGAATATAAGCCTGGAGAAAATTTGCCTGTTTTGACCGGTATTTTTGAAGAGGATGCATTTGCCTATATTGGTGATGTTCGAGCGGGTCAATTGTCATTAGTAACCTCAGGTTTATTCTATGGTAATGACCCGACAAATCCAACACGGAGAACATGGCAAGCAGAGGTATTTGTTCGGGCAGATTATATACCGAGGGATGTTTATTTCCTGAGGACACGTTATTTCTTGCAAAAACCTGAAGGTGTTACGGATGCGCAATGGAATTTATTACTTGCAAATGTTCAGATGAATGTTGAGCCTGCGGAAGGAGGGTTATTATCATATGAAAATAGTGGTTGGAGGTTTATTAAAGAGGGGGATGGTATTTATCTTATCCTAACATCAGAAGATAATGCATTTACTTATGGGGCGTTTGGAAATTTGTTTAAGATAACACTAAGCGGATTAGATACGTATGTGCAGTCTTTTGGAGATGCAGAGCCGATATTAAATCTGGCTATGCGTGTGGATAATGAGTCTCTCGTTAGTCCTGCGACACCTCGCCAGAGTTCCCGTACCAAGTATTTCTTATACCCCGGCGGACCTACATATCTTGATGGTTTGTTGTCTATTACTACGAGCGCGAAAGTAGCAGGACCTTCAACATCCATTGAAGGGCTTACTGGATTGCCTTTTAATCCAGAAGATATAGGAGTATGGGATGCAGATAAAGATGGGCTTCCTGATTTTCAGGACCCTGTGCCTAATGATAAAAATATCCCTGGAACATGGGTTAAACCGACGGTACTTAATATCCCTGCTAATGCCAATTCAATTTCCTTTACGGTGATAAATAATCGATTGGATACGTTTTCATGGGAAATACAATCTTCTCCTGCATGGGTTACAGAGCTAAAATATGGAGAACAAGCAAATTCAAATACTCCGAAGTCAACATTGGCTCCGGGAGAGAAAGAGATAGTAACTTTGTATGTAGACAGAACGGGATATGCTCCTGGAACGCAAGTTCAGGATGTACTTGTCATAAAATCAGATTTATTTGGCACACTAAACATAAATATAGGTATGAATACATAGTTTGAACTTATTAATCAGAAACAGGAGCCTTCGCATGAGGCAAGGAAAAAAGATACTTTATTCAATTTATGTTGTATTAAGTTTAATAATTTTAACAGGATGTCCATCTGTTCAGTTTTATGTTGAACCTGAAACAGTAACATTCGGTGAAGTTTCGACAAGAGAATCCATACGGATTGTTTTTAACAGAAGAGGGAATTGGGAATGGGAAGCGGAAACAAAAAATGATTGGTTAAAATTATCTAAAGATGGGGGGGTAACAACGGGAACTACAATTAGTGGAAAGTTATCGAGCGAAAAAGTAAGATTTATTGATTTAATAGCAGACCGCTCCTTATTGCCAGAGGGAACCAGTGTCGGGGAAGTATATGTAAAAAGTAGTGGTAGCACAAAGGTGGTTCGGGTTAGTATTACCAAGCCAGCGGTATTGCAATTATCTGTAAATCCGACTGAGTTAAATTTTGGACCTGTATTAACGGAGCTTCAGGTCAGTTTGATGAACCAAAGTAGAATAAGTAGTAGTTGGAGTGTCTCTATTCCAAATGATGCAACATGGTTAACAGTCGTTCCCAAGACAGGGGAGATTTCTGCTAATGGGGATGTAGTTCTGACATTTCGTGTGAATCGTAGTGGTTTGTCTGTTGGAGTATATCAGACAACGGTTAAAATTACAGCAGATTCTCAAGAGTTGCAGATTCCTGTGAGCATGGAAGTCTCTGCAATACAAGTCAGTCCGGAAGAGATACAATTTGGATTAATTAGTTCAGTATCTCAACAAGATTTATCGGTAACTAATTTAGGGACAGGAGATGTATCTATTAGAATTCAAATTTCAGAAGGCTCTACAAATTGGTTATCTGTGCAAACATCGGAGTTTACCCTGTCCTCAAATCAAAAAGTTGTTGTCCCAGTTGTTGCAAACCCAGAAGGTTTGGTACCTAATGACTATACAGGGACTCTTAATGTTATCGATGTAGCGTCAGGATTTACACTTCCGGTCGCCGTCCGAATGAGAATCCCTGCTTTATCTGTTTCACCAACAGATATTAATTTTGGGAAGATACGAGAACGTCAAACATCCACATTTTCGATAACGAACTTGGCGCCGGTATCATGGCGTTGGACCTCTGCTATTCCGGAGGACGCCACATGGTTAAGATTAAGCCCTGCTAATGCTGATATCGCTGCGGGCGAGACGCAAACAGTGACGGTTGAGGCTGACCCAATAGCAGTTAGAGTGGGTGCTTATCGTGGAAGTGTAACGATAAGTTCAAATTGGGGTTCAGCAGTAGTAAATGTACAAATGGAGGCATCCAGAGCCCCTAAATTGGTGGCTTTGCCAACACTGATTAATTTCGGTGAGCTTCGTTCTGAAGAGGTATTAGCTATTTGGAATGATGGAGAAGATACAATTGCATGGCAGATAGACACCACATCTTTCCCGACATGGTTAAGTATTACGCCAGTTAATTCACAGGGTATCGCTTCAGGACAGGTAAAAGGCTCTCAGACAGATTTATTAAGAGTGAAGGTAGACAGGTCCTTAGCAAATGAAGCAGAGGGTCCATCGTATCAGCATCAATTTAGTATCACGGGGAATGTTGTTGAGTCTTCCACAGCATCCAATACCGTTTTGGTCCAGGTAAGTATGTCTATTCCACAAATACCCGCAATTGTAATTGAGGCGGAGGGGTTAGACAGTAGTGGATTGCCTTTTATCAACTTTGCTTTTGAGGAGATAGAACAAGAATTTACTATAAAAAATAATGGCAATGGAACATTAGAATGGCAAATAGATTCGAGTCAGTTACCAGCATGGATAACAGGTATAAATCCTTTGCAGGGTTCATTAGCTAAAGGAAAAGAACAAAAGGTAAAGATTAATATTAGTCGTGATACCCTCACATATTTAGGGGATGTCTATGAGTTATCAATCAAATCGAATGATATAAATAATCCCAATGTTAAATTGTTAGTAGAGGTACAGGTTCCAAAAATGCCGAAAATAGGAACTCTCCCCAAGGCATTAAACTATGGTCTTAGAGAGATGTTGAGAACATTTGACGTAGCAAATGTAGGAGATCCGGAAACAATTTTGAATTTTATGCTTATACCTAATAAAGATTGGATATCTGTTTTTCCGGAATCAGGAGTCAGTTTTGGTACTTCGGGGCAAATGAAAGACTGGAAAACAATTTCTGTAGCGATTGATAGGGAAAAGTTAGAAGGAGCGAATGCTTCTGGTCAAATAAGTGTGGTAGCCACGAAAATTGTGGATGGAAACGTAGAAATAGATACTTCTATAGAGCCTGCCATTGTAACAATTACTGCTTCCGCACCTGCGCTAACTCCAGAGATGGCACCCCCTAATCTGCGAATACCTTCTTTAGTCCGTTTTGTGATGACATTACGAGATGTGCAACAACGAGCGATACAATTTCCAGAAAGCTTTTTGCCTGTATTAGCAGATAAATTCTTAATAACGGAGGATGACCTATCTCTGGATGTTACTGAATCAAATCGATTCTTAATCCCGTTTGTAAAAGCTGAGAGATTAATTCCTCATAATGGGACTATATTAATTTTGTTGGATGCCTCTGGAAGTATGTTAAAGTCAGTTCAATCTATGGGAGAAACTGGCATATCGGATGCTGATGACCCTCTTAGGGAATTTTATATTCGTACAGTATTGCCTATGATTGATGAGATTCCCGAAAATTATAAGATAGGTTTGGCTTTATTTAATGAAAGAGAGTGGTTTGATAGTTCAATACGGATATTAATAAATAACGATGGGGAACCACTGTTTACATTTAATCGGGATGTTGCAAAAAACAGGTTACTGAATATAGATGTTATTGACCACGGTGCAACGGCATTGCTTCCTGCAATAGCAAGTGGGGCATTAGAAATATATCTTGCAGATGGATACCATGTCCCCTTTGATGTGTCTGATGACCGTATTATGTTGCTAATTACAGATGGTCAGTTAACCACACCTCCGGGGGAGATGAGTCCAGTAACGGATTTCCTAAAAATGACCCGAGTTCGTCCGTTAATTATTGGCTGGGGTGAAAAAATTAATAATAATATTCTGTTCCAATTAATTGAGGAAACAGGTGGACATGTCTATTCAACACGGAATCAAGATACAGGCGAAGTAGATAGTTTAGGAAGACCTATTACAAAACCTTTGTTGTCTACATTAGAGGATTGGCTACAAACAAATCCATCTGACCCATGTGACCGTTCGATTGCAGAAGATATAAAGAGTCAAATTTTGTTTGAATATATTGCATTAAACCAAAAATCAGGTGCTACGATTACGATGAATTTATCATTCAATTCCCCAGCGGATGATAACAGCCTATGCTTGCCTGACCAAGGAGAAATATCAACCACCTTTAGTTATTCCAATGTTGATTTATTAACGTACGCAAACGACGTAAGGTTAGGACAAATTAAATTAATATCATCTGGAATAAATTCTAATGCTGTTGATGTCGTCGTATATTCTGATTATATGCCAAGAAATATTACAAGACTTCAGTTCTCTGTAAATACAACAGGGGGAAATGCAGGGATGACAATGTCTGTATCACAACCTACACCTGCCCAAGGTGGAATTATTTCTGATTGGACTTTTTCACAAGCAGGAACTATTTTTACTTTCTCTTCACCAACGAATACCCCATTACCTTATGGTGCGTTTGGGCCTTTGTGTGTGTTGCATTTTGATAATGTTACTCAGGAATTTAATTTGGAATTCAATGTTATAGACCCGAAAATATCTGAACATCCAGATTCAAAATACTTTACTCATCCTAACTTGTTCGAAATAGTAAATAATCCATCTTTTATGACATCAAATCCATATCCTAAAATTGTGAGTGACCCTGCAATGGGTGATGGTAATGAAATTTCACTAAACAGAGGTGGTGCAATCACTTTTTATCTTTATAATATCGGGGGAAGTCATAGACCGACTAACGTCGGATTAAAATGGGATTTTAAAGTGGCAGAAGGGAATTATTATGAGGATATAGAAATACCAGATGAAAAAGACCGAATTATTTTTGAGAACCAGACCCCATTTGAACTTATGGTTGCACTTGACGAAAATAAAGTATCGAAGTTAAAACCTGGTATTTATCTTAGTATTTTAGAATTTTCATTTAATTCTATTTTCAATAATCCGATTGTCGAATACGTTTATGTTTATATCTATATTGAGGAGGAAAAATAAATTTCTTAATTTTTACTGTCATAAAAGATCGGTTTTTATGGTTATCAAATAAAAAAATCTAATATCCCGCCTGATTCTATTTGTGTGTCAATGCTATAATTGGAAAGTATTTTAATCATTTTGTTGTTTTTATTTAAAAGGAAGCTTTATGAACATTATATATACCTTGTTATTAACAATTATTTTAACTTCGACGTTCGGATGTGCATGGGTGTGTATTCACCTTTTAGCAAAACGTCGATTAGGTGAGCGAAGTGCAAAGGCGTGCGAAATAGTAGGGAATTCATCAGAGCATTGTTGTCAATATATAGATCAGTGTCCCGAGGAGATACGAAGTAAATGTAAGCATGCAATTAAGTTATGAGTATTTGTTATCTATGAAGCCAAGACTATCCTATAAGGAAAGATGGGTTGTCATAATAATAGCGGTTTTAATGATACTATCTATTTTTTTACGGAGGGTATTTTCTGTTTTCCTTTTTCATATTTTTAAATAACGGGAATTAATGAGGTTTTTGATTCATTGCTCTATATAGTCCTATTCCATATAGCCGATTGCTTTGAGTTTTTCTTGTAATTCTGTTGGCAATGAAACCTGTTTTGGCTGGGAAGTAATGTTGTTTGTAGAGCCACTATTTTTTATTTCATTGATAATATTCATGAGACTATCCTTTATTTGTTTGAAATCAGGAATATGAGATAGGTTCTGTAGTTCTTTTGAATCATTATTCAGGTCGTATAATTCTTCTGGTTTTAATCCACGGGGATTTTCGGGGTTTGATAGGATAAGTTTAAATTGTTGGTTGCGAACTGATTGCATAATTTGTCCCTCTATTTCATTTTCTGCCCATGTATAAATGTTGTTATCTGATTCAGCAATATCACCTCCTTGAGTTAATAACGACTTCCCTTCAAAAGTATTTGGAGATTCAATCCCAGCAACTTCAAGAATTGTCGGGGGAATATCAATAAGCCGTACTAACGAAGATATCCTTTTGTTTACAGGTGCGTTGTTGAGGTTTGTTTTGGGAACCTTGATGATTAATGGGACATGTAACATCTCTTGATATAGAGTAAAACCATGCCACCAGCCATTATGGTCTTCAAATTCTTCTCCATGGTCTGCAGTAAAAATAATGTATGTGTTTTCATCTAAGCCAAGTTTACTTAATTCATTAAAAAGAGTTCCTAAATGTTTATCTAAATGTTCAATCTCACTAATGTATGCTTCTCTCATAGGTGGTGTTAGAGCACTTTTAGGTGTGTTACCAAGAAGAGCCCGAGCAAAAAACGTAGAATTATTTCTATTCAAATAAGGGTCATGCGTATCCATATAATGTAAAACGAGGTAGAACGGATTTTCTTTATAAGGGCGATTATTTAACCAATGGACTGCTTCGGATGTTACTGCTTCTGCAGGTTGGTAATATCCTTTTATATCGGGAGGACGCTTTAATAGTTTCGAAAAGGTTGTGTAGATTTTTCCATGGACACGACGTAAGATTTCATATATCGTCAATTTTGAGCTGGATGCCTTCGCAAAGAGCACACGTTTCGCTTCAAGTTCTGTATATTCAACAAAGCCTTTATCAAATCCAAAGATAGAATAGACATTAGGATTATTTGCATATCCTTTTGTATAGTACCCATGTTGAAAAAGAACTTCTGCGAGAGTCGGAAGTTCTGGATTAATCACGGCATTTTTTGAAGTGGCATGATGTCTGGAAGGTATTGTGCCAGTATAAATTGACGCAAAAGAAGGTTTTGTCCATGAAGCTTGAGCACTGCAATCCATAAATAGAATGGACTGTTCAACGAAATGATTTAATGTAGGTGTGACTGTTTCTATAGATGGGTTATACATAGGTAGATAATCAGCACGAAGAGCATCTGCAATTATTAAAATAATGTTAGGAGCATTTTGAGGGGCTTTAGCTAAGGATATAGGATGGGTTTCAGTTTTTAATGAAAATAATACAGGAATACAGAATCCTAATAATGTAGGTATTATGGCTAATATAAGTGAAACAAGGATTATAGTTTTCCTAAACATTTTTAGGAGATAAAAACTCATGGTGTATAAAATTGTAGAGATAATAATCATACCCCCGAGGGAGTAAAGGGATATAGGTAGATATGTTATGTAAGAAGTGGGTTTTTGAAAGAGAATATCTCTATAGTACCTCCAAAGTATAAGAAAAAGGCCTAAAGATAACAATGTAGCAAAAAATGAAATGGAGTAAGAAAAGGCGGAAGATGGAAAACTACGAATTAGCAAAGGTATCCATGAACATATAAAAATACCTACGGAGATACCAATTGCTATGGAAGCAATCCCGTAGATTAACGGACTCCACCACAATAATTGGTATTCCTTTAAGTTGGGTATTATATGCGTTATCCATAAAGACTCACATAGACCGCACATACTACCAGCAGTAACGCTACCCAATATACTTGCTATTATATTGACTACAATTTGGTTTCTAATGATGTGATATTCATCTACATTAATTTCGGCAGAGAAGGTGTCTGTAATTTGATGGCTCTGATGAATGTTTTGCATTTGTCTTTGAATCTCTTCTTTTTGAGGTCGCTTGCGGAAAATGAGGAAAGGTAAACCAATCAGGAATGGAACTACATCACCAATCCACCATCCTAAATGAGCAAAAGCAACGACTTTTAATGTGTTTTCTTTTCCACCCAGCAAGGTTGCAAACACAATTTCGCGGATACCTTCCCCTCCAATAGAAGGTCCTAATACCGTTCCATAAATCATTAACGGACTTGCAAATAAAACATCCCAAAGGCTGGTATTCTCAGAACGAAGAGCCATCATAGTCCCAAAATACATAAAACAGGCGCTTAAATGAACAGCCAGTCCGCATAAGATTGCTAAGAGGAGATATTTTCTATGGCCTGCATAGGCAGTTGCAGACGAGCCTAAACGGTTTAGGAGATTCTTTACTTTCTGAGGCACAGGAATGGAGTACAAAATGAATTGAATGATATAAGGTTGAATAAGTAATGACAGGAAGAAGAAGACAGATAAACCCAATATAAGGAGAATGATAAGTAATATTAACGTATTAAATTTCAATAATCGAAAACCCAAAGGGAAAGTCAAAAAGACAAGGGTTGTTAATGATATAAACCCAATAATTTTCTCGATGAAAATAACAGTAGTACAGCGAACAATATCCCCCGTGTAACGGACAGAATCATATAGACGGTACCCATCTAAACCAATGGTGCTGGGTAAAAAAATACCAATGGTACGGCCGATAAACCAACTTTGGGTCATATATGAAAATGGTATATATAGATTTTGGCCATTCAAAAGTATTTTCCATCGAATAACTCCACACATGATCCCACCAAGCCGTATAAATAGTGCAAATAATATCCAAGGGATAGCATGAGATGGATTTAAAGAACGGATTTCGTTTATCAAAGAAGATGGTTTTATTCCTCCGAAGGTGTTAGGTGATAGACCAAAAGTTTCAGGCCAGAAAAGCAATACAAATAGTCCAAAAGTAATAATAAATTTTATCAAGGTGATTATTACTCTTTTCATGAAACATTCCTTATATATAGGCACAAAAAAAGAAATGGCAAAATTATAGCAATAAAGAATACTAAATATGTGTTCTTGTTCTCAATGTATAACTTTATGTCTTATAATCTTTTTATCTGGTTTGCGATAGTTTTATCCTTTTGAATAAAATCTGACATACTTTTTAATTCAATTTGTATTCCAAAAATTTAATGTTTAATTTACTTCTGTGAATAACAATCTACTTGTTAATTTGTCAAAGTTTCAAAGTTCATTTAACCTTATTGAGAAAGTGGCGGATGCACTTCGTTCCTGTAGTACCGATAAAGGTAAAATAAACAGATATGAAGTGTATGTTGATGATTATGATTTGTTAGAAGAATTATGTTCGATACAACATATAGGAAGATATTATTGGTCTTCACGAGATAATACATTTGAAATGGCTGGCTGGGGTGAAGCGGATGTTGTTGTATCAAAAGAAGAAACATACAGTTTTTCATATAATGAAGTATTTAGTAAACTTCAAGAAAAGATATCATTGAAATCACCAACACTTCGATATTATGGCGGGTCTAAGTTTCAGCCGTTAGATAGTAGAGGGAAACGATGGAAAGTATTTCGGGCATATCGTTTTGTCGTTCCTCGGGTTGAACTATTCCGAGACAATTCTGGAACGAGACTTGTTGCTAATATTGTTGGTGGAGATGCATCATTTGAATTAGAACAATTTCTCGATATGCTGAAATGCTTAAAGGTATGGTTACTTAATGAGTCGTTGTGTGAAGAATCAGAGCCTTATATATTTTTTAACCGCATTGATTGTCCTTCGAAACATGAATGGACTGAATTGGTTAACAGGGCATTAATAGCCATTGACAGAGGTTCTTTTGAAAAAGTGGTATTAGCAAGAGAATCTACGTTTGAGTCAAACCGTTACTTGGATCCCGTCTCTATTCTTAGAAAGGTATCAAAAGATGCCTTTCGATGTTATCATTTTTGTTTCAATCCTTCACCTGATAGAGGATTCATCGGTGTTTCTCCGGAGCGTCTTTACTATCGTGTTAGCACGTATATGGAGACGGAGGCATTAGCAGGAACGATTCCACGTGGTAAAAATGAAGATGAAGATTTACAATTGAAGTCCGTGCTATTAACTAATAAGAAGGAGCGAATGGAACACGAGATTGTTGTTAATATGCTTAAAAATAATATGGAACAGCTGTGTTGTAATTATGAATATGATGTAAAGCCTCAGGTTATTACTTTATCAACGGTGCATCACTTATATACGTATTTTCGAGGAATATTAAGAGCCTCAGTGACTGATAGTGATATTTTAGAATTACTACATCCAACCCCAGCAATTGGAGGTTACCCAAAAAGTTCTGCATTAGAATGGATAAAAAGAGAAGAACCAATAGATCGTGGTATTTATACAGGACCTGTTGGTTGGATTTCTTATGACTCAGCAGAATTTTGTGTAGGGATACGTTCCGCTTTAGTTCAAGGCAATCACATCTCCCTATATTCAGGAGCAGGAATCGTGATTGGTTCACAACCTGAATCTGAATGGTACGAACTTGAAAGTAAGATTAAGGGATACATTAATGTCTTGGTTTGTGAAAATAGTCAAGTCCAGAAATAATCATAATGTTGGAGATGCTATATGAAACATATCCTTGAAGCACCGAATATGAACCATTTATGGGCACGATTATTAATTGAAGAATTAAACAGAAATGGTATCTGTGGTTATTGTATTTCCCCTGGTTCACGGTCTACGCCATTGGCACTTGCAGTATCAGAACAAAAGGATGTGGTCCACCATGTGCATGTAGATGAGCGTGGAACAGGGTTTTATGCCTTAGGTTGGGCAAAAGCAGTTGGTAAACCAGTAGCCCTTATCTGCACCTCAGGTACTGCTGTGGCAAATTATTATCCTGCTGTTGTAGAGGCATTTTTAGCACGGATACCACTTATTATTCTCACAGCAGACCGTCCTCCCGAGTTACTTCAATGTGGTGCAAATCAGGCAATCGAACAGGTAAATATTTTTGGGGCTTATGTGCGTTGGTCGTTTACTCTGCCTTGCCCTGATTCTGCTATTTCTCCAGCAGTAGTTCTAACTACAGGTGGACAGGCAGTTTATCGTGCCTGTCGTGCACCATCAGGTCCTGTTCATATTAATTGTATGTTCCGTGAACCATTAGAACCGATAGTTATAGAAGGAGATGTTCCGAAGGATTATATGAAACCAGTGGATATATGGCTTGCAAATAAGAAGCCATTTACACAATGGAACCTTCCAGAGACAAGGCTAACCACTGAACAAGAGATCTTTGTTTTGGGAAAGATGGAAACAGTACGAGAAGGTCTCCTGGTTATTGGCGAATTAAGGAAAGAGCAGGAAATTAAGTCCGCATATAATCTGGCAAAAGCATTACATTGGCCTGTTTTTGCAGATGTTACATCTGGTTTACGATTGAGTAGAAAAACAGAATTTTCCGTCCCTTATTATGACCAAATGTTACTCTTACCCGAATTTTATGAACGATTCAATCCACGCTTTGTTTTGCATATTGGCGGGACAATCACCTCAAAAAGGCTATTAGAATTTTTGGAGAGGAAACGTCCTGAATATATGTTGGTTGCAGACCACCCGTTAAGAACAGACCCTATACATCGCGTCTCGCATCGTTTTGAAACGGATATTACTTCTTTTTGTGCGTGGTTAGCACCTGCGATGAGTCGGCGAGATATTTATCCATGGGGATTAGAGACAGTAGAATGGTCAAATTGTTTAGAGAATATTGTTGAAGAATGGACATCAGAACAAAATGTGTTAAATGAAATAACCGTTGCACGATATATCTCCATGTGGAAACCTGAAAATACCGATTTGTTTTTAGGGAACAGTATGCCTATCCGCGACGCCGACATGTATGGTTCCAACTCAGGGTCTGATGGATTAGTTTTAGCAAATCGTGGTGCAAGTGGGATTGATGGGACTATTGCAACATCCGCAGGCATCTCATTCGCAAGGAAACGGATAGTTACCTCTGTTATTGGTGATTTATCTGCAATTCATGACCTGAATTCTTTGTCATTGTTAACAACCAAAGGTGTAAAAGTTATTTTGATAGTTATCAATAATGATGGAGGAGGTATCTTTTCATTCCTACCTATTTCAGCATACCCTGAAACATTCGAACGCTATTTTGGTGTACCACATGGATATCATTTTGAAGCAGGTGCAAAAATGTTTGGGATTCATTATGCAATTACTGATGCACCTGAAGAGTTTAAAAAGATATATAGTGAGGCGATAAACAAAGAAGGTTCTACGTTAATTGAAGTGCCAACAAATCGACCCGAAAATTTGCAACTCCATAAGCAACTCCAAGAGCGATTAAAGAACGAATTACTAAAATGTATTCGTAAAAGTTAGGGCTATTTCAATAAATATCTACTCTACAACAAAGCCTTCTTTTTCGAGGAGTGTTTTTATTTCTTTTAGGAGTTTACCTTTGGCATAGAGCATTTGATTTTCAGATACGTGATGAAAAATATTAGAGAGCCGTTTCCTGTGGAGTAAGTCTGCAATGACAACAGAATCACTCGTTTCAATTAGGATAACGGGGCGAATCTTAACACGCTTTGCGGTATGCGACCAATCTTCAATTGTTGAAATCAGAATATCTGGAATATGTTGATTACGTGCCAGTTGTATTAATGACTGAATAAAATAATTGTGGTCTGCACCTCTTTGAAGTCCCCGTAAAAATGATTCTTTGGTCAATTTGTAGATAGTTACAGGCCCCGCAGAACTCTTCTTTTCTGTAAATAGTTCAATCCAAACTAATTTTATAGGGTCTGTTTCTACAGTTGGAGCGATAATCTCAAAATTAGGCTGGACTATAATTTCATTTTTACGGGAGTATTGTTTTTTAAGCTTTTCTGAGGGTTCCTCATTTGATAGAAGATATTCTCCCAAATCATTAATTTTTATATAAGTATTTTCCTTTACTGTGCCTATTTCAACAATGCCACTCCAATGATACAACCCTTTGATTGTAAGCATACATCCTTCTACATCATATTCCTGACTTTCAGGCTCATATCTCCATGCATCTAATTTTTCAACAATATGGTATTTTGATGAATCTAAATAAAGAGAAACGACCCGTTGTGAAAATTCTTTAAGAGAATACCATGTCTGAGGTTTCAGGGCTCTTAATTCTGTATTTATCACAGAGGCAAGTAAATCGGTTCTATGTTTTTTCATTAGGTTAACGATGGCTTTCTGCCTTTCAAGGAGTGTTAATTTCGATACTTCTTCGAGATTAGCAACACGTATTGTGTCATCTACCTGAGCAGTCCATCCTAATTCCCCAGCCATCCATAAGTATGAATGTACTGAGACCCCAGTATCTGCTGAATCGTCTTGATAAACACGTTGGCTATCTGTTTTTGAAATCTGACCAGAGGGAGTTAAATGGAGAGGTGTCACTGCAATATCGGCAAGGAGCTTCGACATTTTTTCTGCTAACTGAATTCCATAATTTATAATTTTGGTTGGTCTAACTTTGGCTGGCTCCATCGCCTGCTTAAAGTGCTCTTTCAGATTTTTTATTTTTTCCTTGTGATGTCGGATTTCAGCCAGAATGGCAATGTGTCGGTTCAACTTATTTTGTCCGTTGAAACGGAACAGTTCAAAAAGAACGAACTGATTTAATAGTTCTTCGAGGGAATCTTCTATTTCTGAATTGCTGTAATTTGAAAACTTCTGACGTATTTGGGATATGGGCAATATTCCCATTTTGTTTTGCCAGACGAAATCAAAAATTTCTTTGGCTAAGTCTGAAAAAAATCCACTTGCAACATATTCAAGAACAGAATCTGGTGTTTTGTAAATCTTTGATACCAAATCATGAGCCAACGAACTCCAGCCTACTACACGATTTACTCGCAGTTTCTGTTCTAATTCTCTACGTTCTGCGTTTGACAGTTCCTGTATCGCCTTAAATATAGATACAATATCTCCATGACTATTTAAGTTGTTGCGAACTCTTATTATGAGTGGAAGCGATTCTGGAACAATTTTTATTCGATTTAAATCGAAAAAGAAGAGTTTTGGGTATTTTTTGTAAAGGTAATTTACGGTTTCTTCCGTTATTTCAAGTCGATTCGCTAAATAATGAGATGTCAGACCACCACGGCTATTTGCAAGAAGTTCTAATGCCATATTAAAAGCCGTTTGATCCATGCCTTCAAATACAGATAGGAGAGAAATACTATACCTCATCAATGCACGCCTTTATAAACTTATTTCCTTGCACCAGGTAAACATAACATTATATAGTAAATACATAATTAGTTCAAATTACGTTACATTTTGAATATTCCCAGGATAAAGGAGATTATTAGATGAGTTTTATTATTTTGCCAAAAATTACATTCAGAAGAAGATTGTCGTTGTATTGTTTCTATGCTGTAGTTTTAACTGTTCTAATATTTTCGATAGGTTGTGCTCATTGCAAGGAGCAGATGTTGTATAGGCAGAAAGCGGGAATGTGTACAGGTTTTATTAATAAGACTCTGGATAACGGTAAATTAATGAAAAGATATGTTGTATATGTCCCGTATGGTTATCAGCCTGATACTAAAATACCTATGATTTTATTTCTCCATGGAGCAGGTGAACGTGGTCAAAATGGATTGTTGCAAACAGAAGTAGGGCTTGCTACTTCAATTCGACGGCATCCAGAACGGTGGAATGCCATAGTAGTATTCCCTCAATGTCCTGCAGGTAGATTTTATAACGAAATGGTGGATGATATTGATATGTGTGTTGAAAAAACGCGAAAAGAATATAACATTGATGATAAAAGAATATATCTGACGGGATTATCTATGGGTGGTTTCGGAACGTGGATTTATGGTGCGAAACGTGCAGATTTATTTTCTGCATTAGTGCCTATCTGTGGTGGTGGTGAATTATCATTTATTAAACAGAGATTAGGGAGAGAAGATATTCCGGACGAAACACCGGAGGAAGTAACGCAGAGGATTCAAATACTAAAGGAAATGCCAATATGGGCATTTCATGGTGCAGATGATGATGTTGTTCCCGTGGAATGCACTCGAGATTTTGTTAAAAAGATAGTGGATGCTGGCGGAACAAAAATAAAGTACACTGAATATCCGGGAGTGAAACATAATAGTTGGGTTAAGGCTTATGAAGAGATAGAACTTCCTCAATGGTTGTTTTCACAACATAAGTAAGTGTAGTCAAATATGATATATTGTTAATCGTTTATCGTTGTGTAATTGTCAAATAATTCACTTACAAATATATAGGTAAAGTAACTATGTTTAGTTCTAAAAAGAAAGGATTACGGTCTTTTCGAAGTGTTTTAATCCTGCTTATAGTTATTTTGGTGCTTCCACTCATTATCCTGTTTATTGTAAAAGAGTATTTTGCTGCACCACCGATTTGTTTTGAATATGATAATATAATCAGAAGAACACGTTCTTCTGAAAATGGATATGTGTATTACGTTGCTGCAAACAACCTCGCAGAGAGACTTACTCGTGGGTATTTCCGCACAATGAAATGGAAACAATTTATTTCTGATATTACAGACAAATATGTCCTTGAACAAATGGATAGTAAAGATATCATAATGGATGTGGTGGAATATCTTCGCTATTACAAACTTTTAGTCAGTGAAAAATGTATTTTAGGAGAATTTGATTCATATTCAAAACATACAGATTGGTTCAATATTCCTGCAAATCCTAATCCCCAAGGAAAATCCATAGGAGAGATAGCAAAACAAATAGGAGGCATTGCTATTTATCCAGAGCATAATTGGAAAGAGGATCTCTTACAGCATTCTCACTCTGTTTTAGATAATATCAAGAAAGCCAATCAAAGTAAGTATGTTATACCTTATTTTGTTATGAAAGAAGGTAAATTTATTAACCTATTTGATTATGAGATACTGCTCATTGAGTTGGCAAACATCCTTATCTATTTAGAGCAAGGAGACTATGATTCAGCCTTAGAATGGATACAGGGATTCCATTATTTAATTTATAGGTTGGGGGTATATTCTATAGATAATCAAGTATCATTACAATTTTTATATGTTGTAGATACAATACTATCTTATCCTGGTTTACCTGACTCTTTTTATAATGATTTATTATGTTTATTGATAGAGACAAAAGAGTCGGTTAAATCGATAGATTTCAGATCAGTATACTTAAGATATATTTTTGAACTTGAGTCAGCATTTGTCAGTTATAATGAAGGTTTGACTGACCAAAATCCAATAAATGGAATCCAAAATTCATTTAAAGTCTTTTTTGCATACACCAATACTGCTCGTCTATTAGAGAAGTATGGAAAAACTTTTGAGGCATCAACATGGGAAGATGTTGAAAAAGCGGTATTATATAAACAAGGAAAAATGAGTGAGGCAATAGAAGAGATAAGAATGAATAATGCAAAATATAATTTATATCATTTCCATTGGTTGTTTAATTCTGGGGAACTCTGGGAAAGTATTTTGAGGCAACGAAATACAGTTTTATCTGCAATATATGGGTCTATTATAAAAGTATTATTGGAAAAATACCGGATAAATAACGGGAATTATCCTGCCTCTTTAAATGATGTTGTTGGGTCATATTTGTCAGATGAAGAAATAAAATGGATATTAACCTACCTTGAAATACAACTTTCCCAGTGGAAATATTATATTGATTATTATCCTTTTCCCAAACTACAAAGTACGCCAGATAAACGTACTCCCAATAGAGATGCTTACCGAATAAGGACAAGTAACTGAACGGGAAATAGGAATATACAGTAGTTGAAACGGTATTAACTCTATTTGCTATAAAGACATAGAGATATGTAAAGTTAAAGGATAGCAAAATGTGTTCAATAGAGTGTTGTATTGTCCAATGAGTACATAAAAGTAATGAATAAAGGAAAGATAAATGTCTCAATTTACATTAATTGATTGGTGTGTCCTAATAATTTATTTTTTGTCCATGGCAGCAATGGGACCTTTATTTGCCCATCGTGGAAAAAGTACGGAAGGCTATTTTCTTGGGGGTAGGTCTTACCCAGGCTGGCTTATAGGCTTGTCTATGTTTGCTACGAGTATCAGTTCCATTACTTTCGTTGCCTATCCAGCAGATGCATATAAAACAGCATATTTACGCTTTTTATTATGTTTAATGCTTCCAGTTGGTGTATATTTAGCCAGTTTGATATTTCTACCGTTTTACCGTAAAGCAGGGATTGTATCCGCTTTTGAATATCTTGAAGGGCGGTTTGGACCTGGTACCCGTGCTTATGCGGCCACTGCATTTGTTATTGGGCAATTAATTCGGATTAGTTTAATCCTGTATCTTGTGAGTTTACTTGTCTATGAGATGACGCACTTAAATCCGTATTTATGTGTGCTTATCGGGGGAATTGTTACATCCTTTTACACTGTGTTGGGTGGTATTGAGGCAGTTATCTGGACAGACTTTATACAATCATTTCTATTATGGGCAGGTGGCTTTGTATGTTTAGGAATGGTCTTATATAGTATCCCTGGCGGACTGGGGACGGTACTTCATGAAGCCATGGCAGATGGGAAATTTATGTTAGGAGATTTAAACCCTGCAACAGGTGCTTTAGAACCTGCAAAATGGGGCTTTTCGCTATCAGAAAAGACGATTCTCATGCTCCTTATAATGGGAGTTGCCCAGTGGTTGACGGAATATAGTAGTAATCAGAATGTAATACAAAAATATGTTGCAACAAAGAGTGAAAAAGACGCTTTTAGTGCTATATGGATTTGCTGTCTATGTAGTGTGCCAACCTGGGGCTTTTTTATGTTCCTTGGTACAAGTCTGTATGTATATTACAAGATTTTTCCAGACGCACAGGCTCATGCAATGTTGACAGGACAGGCAAAGGCGGAACAGATATTACCCTATTTTGTAATTAATGTATTACCGACGGGACTTTCAGGATTGGTGATTGCAGGTGTTCTTGCTGCAGCGATGTCTTCCCTGTCTTCCAGTATTAATGCTATCTCGGCAGTAAGTATTGTGGATATTTACAAACGACACTTTGTAAAAGGGCGTTCAGACCAGCATTATGTATGGGCGGCAAAAACAATATCCATCATTAGTTCTTTGATTATGATTGGAGGGGCTTTCCTTCTTTTAATAGCAGAAAGTAAAACATTACAGGATACCGCAACAAAACTCGCATCAATTACAGGTGGAGGACTTTTGGGACTGTATGTCTTAGGTTTCATGACCAAACGTGGAGATGGGAGGGCAGTTTTTGTGGGTATCATTATTACTGTTTTGTTTTCAACCTATATTGCCCTAATAGAATTAAAATTGATTACAAAAGATTTGTTTATGAGCTGGGGTTTGTCTGAAGGTGTGAGTAAATTCCTTGCTCAGCCGATGGATACTTATTACGCAGGTTTGACAGGAAATATTATCATCTTCATTATTGCTTATGTTTTGGCAATTACTCTATTACCCGAGAAGCCGAGAGATTTAAAAAACCTGACGATATGGACACGCAACTAAATATATTTATGGATAATTGTAACAAATATATTTTTATGGGGTTTAATTAATAAAAAATTAGCCCTATAATTGTAAAGGAATTTATAATGACGAAGACCTTTTTATCGAGGCGTGATTTTCTTTCAACCTCATGTATTTTGGCTTCTATAGGTCCTCTGGCTTTTATTCGTTCCGCTTATACTGATACAGGAAGAGAAGAGGCAAATCTTAAAGGTTTTATTATTTCGGATGCCCATTTTGGTTGGGATAATCCTAAACAGCCATCTGTAGAAGTGTTAAAGGAAAATATGAAGAATATCCTAAATACTTTCCCTAATTTAAATTTACTGATTGATACAGGGGATGCTCATCATAATACCGCAAAAATAGAAAACTTGGCGGAATGGATACAGGTTGTTTCGGAAGGTTGTGGAGTGGTGCCCCTTTTTTATGTGCCTGGCAATCATGAGATTTCTCACAACAACCGTGAAAACAGGGAATACCGTTCCGCATGCTTGGGTAGTTTACCATGCAGACCTTATTACAGCTTTAGCTTGAGGGGAATTCATTTTATATCTTTACCCCAAATGATGGGTGCTAATTATGTTTCTCGGGAAGCATTAGAGTGGGTTCGATTAGACCTGAAAGCCCATAAGGACGAGACAACTATAATCCTCAGTCACAATGCCCTTAAAGGGACAACATGTCCGCACGATGATACTGGCTATCGGATGGTTGCTAACTCAGAAGAGGTCATATCTTTACTTCGTGAGCATTCTCAGATTATCCTCTGGATGCATGGGCATAACCATACATGGGAAATTCTTCCTCGGTGGCAGAAATGGTTCGTGTCAAATGGAAGGTTCGGAGGTTTTCCTCCAAAGGAACCATTTGGAGGTGAACGCATTGGAGGTATTTATTTTGAAATAAGTAAGGAAGGCATCTACATTCGTGCATGGTGTAGTTCGGATAAAAAGTTTTTTGATGAGATAGACCCAACATATCAACACTTAAATCTTCATATTCCAATTTCTACTTCCTATGATAGGAACAAGCCATCCTCTATTGCTTATGGCGTTGGACTAAGTCGTAATGGACAAAAGACACCGATGTATAGACATTATATTGGTAAAGATGTTCAGACTCAGGTGTATTTCATGGGTGTTGATGATGTGTGGTTTAATGAAAATTTGGACATGACTGCTTATGGAGAACGACCTTCCGGTGGGAAAATGTTGCCAGCAATAGACATCGTTGCATATGAGAATAAAAAAGAAATGAAATGGCAATGGGATAACCCAGGTTTGTTCCTTTCGTCAGGGGATAATTATACAGGTGTGATGACTCCACGGAGAGGGGATGCTCAATTTGCGTATTATCCTACCGCTCCTAAAGAGAAGTATGTTGCACATTTACGAGCGTATGCTCATTCTACAAATACAGAGGTGTATATTGTTTGGAGAATTTATCAAAGTAATGGAACCTTACTCTTGGAAAAGAAAGAGGATGTTTCCCTGCTTGAGAAGGGATATAATGATGTCTTTTCAAAATTTGAGGTTCCAGAGTTTTCGAATGTCGAAACGGTTAATACAAATGAAAATAGTGATTTGCAATTACTCATTTCCGCAGAGAGTGTCTTTCGAAATACAGGTGAGGGTGTGCGAGTAGAACAATTACAAATAAAAATGGACAAATCTGAACCGTTTACAATAAATCCAGGGATTATCATCGGAGGCGATACTTATTCGCATAAGGGGCTATTAAAGGCAGGTGAATTTGTGGAATTGGCGATACCTACAAACATAGATTCGCGGTTCGTGGCAACTTCTATTGCAGAAGGAAATGGATTGGTTACCTACTTAATAAAAGAAACAGGTGTTGAATTTCAGGTAAGAAATGCGACAATTGCCAGAAAAGACAATACCTACCAAATTGGTTTACTTCGTGCTCAATTTGGAGCATACAAACCCGCTATAGCCATAGCACCGTTGGTAAAATCAGAAATCGAACCATTTGTGAAACAAATCCAAAATATGCAAGAATTTCGATATTTATCCTACTAATACAAGAGTAAAAGCAGTACAATATAGGGAAAGATGATATGAAACTCCTTATTACAGGTGGAAGTGGTTTTGTTGCTGGTAGCATTTTACGTCAGATTCCGAATGATATAGAGACATATGCACTTTCCAGACAGGATAAACCAGAAGCATTGCCTGAATATATTCGATGGATGAAAGTTACAACCAATGATAAAGATGCATGGGCAAATATTGTCTTAGAAATTCAACCGAATGTAATTATCCATACTTCTGCTATGGCTGATATTGATGAATGTGAAAAACAACCTAACCTTGCATGGGAAGTCAATGTGGGTTTAACACGTGCCTTGTTAAAATCTGCAGAACAGTTGTCCAGTCGCTTTATTTATTGCTCTACGGACACAGTGTTTGATGGGAAAAAAGGAATGTATACAGAAAATGATACCCCGTCTCCTTTGAACCACTATGCAAAAACAAAGGTTCAGGCGGAATACGATGTATCACAGGCAAAGATATCGTGTGTTATTGCCAGATTATCTCTTGTGATGGGTTTCCCGATTTTAGGTGTAGGTAATTCATTCCTTGCACGAATGCAGAAGAAAATAGCGGAGGGGAAACCAATTCCTATGCCAAAAGACGAATTTAGAACCCCTATTGATGTTATTACTGTCGGCAAAGCGTTGATTGAATTGGCTCAAAATACATTTGAAGGGGTAATACATTTAGCGGGAAATGAAAGAAGTTCTCGTTATGATATGGCAAAAATTATTGCACGGGAAATGAATTGGGATGAAACATTAATTCATCCACATATTATTACAGATTCATTAAGGGCTCCGCGTCCTAAAGATGCTTCATTATCCAACGCTCTTGCAAAATCTGTGTTAAAGACTCCTTTTTGTGGTATTGCGGATGGAATGAGACTTGTTAAAACTTTTATAACGAAAGGATAAAATAATGGCACCTCACGATTTGGAAATTAGGTTTGGTACAGTGTATGGGGCTGAAGAAGAAGAAATGGTATTGCGAATTCTTCGCGAAAAAGCACCCACGTGTAGTGAGTATTGTTTGGAATTTGAAAAAGAATTCGCAAAGTATATTGGTTGCCAATATGCTCGCACAGTCTCCAATGGAACCGCATCTCTATTTTTATCTATGCTTGCACTTGGAGTGCGTTCGGGGGTTCGTGTGCTTACGACACCGATTACATGGATTGCAACTCCTGCTTCTGCAGTTACATTGGGGGCAGAAGTGGACTTTGTGGATGTAGATATTGAAACGTACAACATGGATATCTCGAAGGTTGAAGAGAAACTGACGGAGAATACAAAGGTAGTAGCACCAGTTCATTTATATGGTTTGCCTGTAGATATGGATCCATTACTTAAATTAGCAGAGAAGTATAACTTTTCGATAGTAGAGGATGCATGCCATGCAATCGGAGCAGAATATAAAGGAAAGAAAACAGGGAATATTGGGGCTTTGGGTTGTTTCAGTTTCCATGAACAAAAGAATATTTCTACTTTAGGTGAAGGGGGAATGGTTACCACATCAGACCCTGAATTGTTTGAACGTGTCTCTCTGTATCGCTCTCATGCGACGCGGGTTTATGCTCCAACTACAAAATATTGTTTGCTGGATGAAAATAAATTTCCAAAGGGCAAAAAATTCTGGTGGCAGGACTTTGACGACTGTGCCTACAATTTTCGAATGACTGATATTCAGGCAGGAGTAGGAATTATACAACTGAAGAAGTTGGATGCTCTGAACAGAAAACGACAGGAAAATGCAGAATACTTAACGCAAGCATTGAAAACGATTCCTGGGATTATTACGCCCAAAGTCCCTTCAGACCGTACTCATGTTTTCCATTTATATCCCATTCGAATTATCCCCGAAGAATTTGGGATGTCCAAAGAAGATTTATTATGGATTATGAAAGAAAAGTATAACATCAAATTGGGTATTCACTACATTCCGTTACATTGGAGCACCGCTTTCCAGAAACGAGGTTTTAAGCGAGGTCAATTTCCCGTTGCTGAAGAATTAGCACGAACATTAGTAACACTACCTGTTCACCCACGATTGACCCATGAAGCCCTCGATTATCTCGTAGATACCCTTGCCAAAGTTAGCAAATCCGCCCGCGAAAATAAGCGTATTTAACTGGTAAAACCTATATTCATATTAATATTTTCTATTCCAATATTTGCTCTTTAATTTCACGTCTTATAGCAGAATTACGCACAAGGTCAATTTTTCTGTGAAGTAGTTTTTTCAGATGGTCTTTTAAGTCAATCAACAAACAATATCGAGAGTTTTTAAAATTTAACTATAACATCCACATCACTTTTTTTCTCCTCTCGCAACGGAGCCGAATATTGTTATTTCTTTTAATTTATATTTTTTTTATTTTTCAAGTGTAAAATGTATTTGACAAATACGTTTCTGGTGATTTTATTGATTATTATAGGATTCGACTTCGTCGGGGTAGACATATTCAAGTTGAATACCTGCCTGTCGGAACATCTCTTCTGATTCAGTTCCTGCATGGTATCGCTTTTCACAGACAACACGGGTTATACCACAGTTGATTATTAGCATAGCACAGGTGCGACAAGGTGTCATCTTACAGTATAAAGTTCCGCCTTGAATACTAATTCCTAATTTCGCCGCCTGACAGATGGCATTTTGTTCTGCATGTACTGTGCGAACACAATGCTGGGTTACCGTTCCATCTTCATGAATAACTTTCTTCATCTGATGTCCCACATCGTCACAATGAGGGAATCCCACAGGGGAGCCGACATATCCTGTTACAAGTATTTGTTTATCTTTGGCTATGACACATCCGCTTCGTCCACGGTCACATGTAGCACGTTTGGCAATCGTGCGTGCAACTTCCATGAAATATTCATCCCATGTAGGTCTTTGGTATGCATTCATTGTTTTCTATTCCTTTCTGTCACCTTTTTTTATGCAGGAGTAAATATGCCACATTTTGTTGTTTTAGGACAAGTGGAAGGTTTATGAATGTGTTTTTTTAAGTGGCTGTGGCGTATCGGTAATTTATGCATTTATTTCAATTTCATCCCATTGAATTTGCTCTAATATTGTCTTTAATTCCCCAAATTCTTTTTGAATCATCTCGATTTCTACTTTAAGATTATCATAAATTCCGCCACGCAATTCCTGCTCGATATTTTGAGATAAATACGTTAATCTCCGAGCACCAATAGTTGCTGATGCCCCTGATAATGAGTGAAATAGACGTACTAACTCATCATATTTTTCTTCTTCATGTGCTTTTTGTATCTCTTCTAATCTTGCAGGCAAATGTTGCAAAAATATAGCAGAAACTTTTCGAATTGTGTGTATTTTTCCGCCTGTAATTTCAAGTGCCTTTTTAAGGTCGAATGTTGGAAATGTATATATGTCTGTTTCTTTAATCATATCTGTGAATGTATGTTGTGTATCTTGTTTTTCTTTGTCTTGAATGCCCTCTTCTTTTGCTTTGCTTAACCATTTTTTTAAGACCTCTACTACTTTAGCTAATTCAATCGGTTTAGGGAGATAGTCATCCATACCAGCGTTTAAGCATCGTTCACGGTCTCCCTGTAACGCATGAGCGGTAAGTGCAATGATTGGAACATGGAAATTTCCTGACTCCATACGACGAATTTCCTGAGCGGCGGTATAACCATCAATATTTGGCATTTCACAGTCCATAAAGATTAAATCGAAACGTTTCTGTTTTGTGCATTCTACTGCCTCATGCCCATCTACTGCGATTGTAACCTCGCATCCCAAATCTTTGAGTATCTCCACCGCAACCTGTTGATTAACAAAATTATCTTCTGCCAGCAGAATCTGAGCATTAAAATACAGTTTTTCTTTCTTTTGCTCTCGCTGTTCAAGTATAGTATGTCGTGTGATTAACGTGGGAGGTTCTCCTTTAATATATGCTGACCATACCGTAGCAAGAGCATCCATCAACTCACTCTGCCGTATTGGGCGTGTCAGATAGGCTGAAAACCCAAGCTCAAATAAACGATTTGCATCTCCTTTTATCCCAAACGGTGTTAGCAAAACAAGAATAGTATCTTTAATCACATTGTCCTGTTTGATAATTCGGCCTAATGATTCGCCTTGGATACCAGGCATCTGGTCATCGATCAAACATATCTGATAAGGATCACCCTTTTGAGCTTCTTCTCTAAGACAATTTAATGCTTCTCCACTGGAACCGACGGCAGTGGCTTGCATATCCCACGATTGTAATTGTTCTAAGAGAATCAACCGATTTATATGACTTTGGTCGACAATCAATACCTTAACGCCTCGTAGATGTTCTCTATGTGATGGAGTAGGTTTTACAGGTGTTGATATATCCATAGGAAAAATCAATGATATGTTAAATGTGGTACCTTGCCTTTCTTGGCTTTGAACAGAAATTGTTCCACCCATCGCGTCAATAAGTAATTTGCAAATAGCAAGACCTAATCCTGTTCCACCATATTGCCTTGCAATAAGTGCATCTGCTTGCTGGTATCTCTCAAAAATTTCCTCTAACTTCTCATGCGGAGCACCAATCCCCGTATCCTCTACTGTAATCGATAGTGCAGCCTTATTTTCTGTTAGTCCATCACATTTTACCATTAGCAGAACATAACCGTGATGTGTAAACTTTATGGCATTGCTAATGAGATTTGTTAAAATTTGTCGTATTCGTCCTGCATCACCTATCAGATTCTTAGGGCAGTTTGGTGCATAACGTAGGTACAAAGAAATACCCTTATTCTGTGCCAAAGGTGTCATCAATTCAATAACATCTTCGCAAAGCACATGAAAATCAAATGGAACAGGTTCTATTTCAATATGTCCCGCTTCAATTTTTGAATAATCAAGGATATCTCCAATTAGACGTAATAATGATTTGCCAGAACGATGTATAACCTCAACCTGACGCTTTTGAGTTTCAGACAAATCCGAATCCAGTAAAAGTTCGGACATCCCCAATATCCCTGTCATAGGAGTCCGTATTTCATGACTCACATTTGCAAGGAAATCACTCTTGATTTGGGCTCGTAACTCAGCCTGTTCCTTTGCCGTTTGCAATGCCTTCTCAGCGCGCATTTTTTCCTCAATCTCTTTCTGTAAAAGTTCAGACGTTCTACGATGTGCCTCAATTTCGTCCTGCAACTCCGTTGTCCGAATCTTTATTTTCTCTTCTAATTCTTTGTTAGCTTGACGAAGTAATTGTTCTTTAATCTCTATCTGGTGAAGCATCTCATTAAATTCGTCTGTGAGAATTCCAATCTCGTTGTCAGCAAATTTTGAGGCACGTACCGAATAGTCCTTTTCCTGAGAGATATGTTGAGCCAACTTCGATAAATGCGTGATTGGCTTTGAAATAATAGTGTGAAGCTTTACAGACACAAGGAAAGCAACAAAGATTCCTAAAAGTAGAACACCGATTGTTGCACTACTAAAGGCAATAAGCCTGTGATAAAATACGGATTTGGTAATGGCTAATAAGAGAATGGGAACTCGTTCCGTAGTAAATTCTGTTTGCTTTATTAAATATGTTCCTTTCGACGGAGTAATTGGATAATATAGGCACAAATAGTTAGAATCATTTGTATAGAAACCCACTTGATTTGGACTAATAGGTAAATCCTGTTGTTTGCCTTCCTTAAAATAACGTGCAATTATTCTCCCATCCTTATTGTAAATGCAAGCCATCGTTATCCATTCGTTACGCTTCAAAATATTTAGTTCTTGTTGAAATAATTCTGCCTGTATCTCCCCTTTTTCAAATAAAGGATATATATGTTCACTCAAATGTTGAGCTGAAATTCTTAATTCCTCTTCCAGCATTTGCCGTAATAAGGCAGTGTCAAATATGTAAAATGTAAAGCAGGCTATAAATAACGCTATTATCGTAGGAACTAAAGAAAGGATAAAAAGCTGCTGAACTATTGGCAAATTTTTGTAAAAAGTGGCAAAACGATTACGAATATTTCGCAGTGAGAACTGCATATCTTATATTTACCCGGTGTTTTTAATAATTTGTTTCTATAACATCTATATTATTATATGAAATTTTGTAATATAAAATAAAAATTTATATTAATTCTATAATTACTAACAAAATTTTGAAAATAAACGGAAATTACGGCAATTACCAAATTAACATAAAAAATATCAGTTTATTTGTTTAATATATGTTTTATTTACAAAAAAGTTTTATTGAATATCTTATTTTAATATTTGTTAACTAAATTACATTCGTTGACCTTAAAGTCATAGTAATTTTACATAAAATTAAAATAAGCAAATTTGATGTATGGAATTTAAAATTTAAAATGAATATTTTCGGTCTTACGTGTATATGAATTTATGAACTTCTGGGTAATTAAAAGAGGAAATGAGGGGTATGAATATATTACAATTTATTGCTACATTTATTTCTAATATAAAAACAATGAAAACATATAGGAAAGGGACAATTATGATGAGTAGAATTATTTTGTGTTTGTTATCGCTTGTTGTCATTTTCACTTTTAAGGCTACTGCTCAGACTGCACAACTCGGTGCAAAATTAGAAGGAAAATCATCCATGCGTCTTGCAATTGAAAAGATAATCTATCGTCCAGCAGAATGGGAAAAGGAAAAGGTAAAGGAATTTGAAAGTGATATAGAGAACAAAGGGGGGTTGGTTCATGTATATTATCGTAATGTTTCCCAAGAACCTGTAAGGGTTCGTTATTGGCGTTGGAACCGTAAAGACCGTTCCCATTGGATTTTGAATCATTTTGTTGCATGGGACCGCTATATTAATCAAACAGTCCAGCCTGGAGAATTAGGTGTGTTAGAAATAAATGCGGTATCTGAAGATTTTGCATTGGGAACGAAATTCTCACTGCAATTAGTGGATGATAATTCTCGGTTATGTGCTACTACAGATGGAACGTTGACAGTTGAACCTCTTCGCCTTACATATATCCGTGTGCTACCGAAAATGAAGGAAATAACTATCTTCCTTCGTAATTTTTCAAAAGACACATATCAGATAGATAATACTCTGTTTTTTCCGCAAAATGAAATTACTGTGGATTGGAATGTTAAAGAGTTAGCCCCTGAAGGGATGGCAATTGGAGAGGTTCAACTTTCTCAATCTATGAATTCTGGGACATGGTTTATTGCAGGGGTAGAAGTTTCAAAAGATAGTGGGAAAACGAAAGAACTATATTTTGCTCATCGCCGTGCTTTTGAAGATTTTTTCCCTATCGGTGTTTGGTCGAATGGACCAGAAACATACGAGACTTTATATAATTTACATATTGATACGATGGTAGAAGGTGGGAAAAAAGACAATCCTTTCTTTACAGAGGTAGTACCTAAATATGGTTTCCGTGCTATGGTTCATACAGGTGTTCCTTTGAATGTGGATACCGTCCGAGAATTCACGGGGCACCCACAAGTTGTGTGTTGGATGTTACAGGATGAACCAGATTGGTCTATTCCTGCAAATATCATGTTCCTAACCAATCAACACTTATGCCAATATGACAATACCAAGCCCACCTTTATTACACTTTGCAGAAATATCAAGTTTTTTGAATATGCTTCGATATGCGATATTCCGTGTCAAGACCATTATTCCGTCACAGCCCCATCCAGTAGTAAATGGCCTAAACTTTATGGGACGAGGTTAGAGGAAACTGCATATTACACGCACGACCTTAAAATAGCCTCAGAACCAAAACCTATCTGGGTGTGGAGTCAGGCAATTGCAAATTGGGGTGAACGGCCAAAACGACCTGTGCCGACACCAGAGGAATTAGGTGCTCAATTGATATTAAATTTGGGCAGAGGAGCCAAAGGGATTCTCTGGTTTAATCATGATAAAAAGGTAGCCGAAAAATACCCTGAATTGGAAAGGGCAATGCAAGGGTGGGGAAGAGTGATGAGCCTATTACGGGATTATTTCCTGTGTTCTGAACCAATACCATTCAAAGGCTCCGCCCCAGAAAATGTAGATGTTGCACCTTTACAGGGACGCGATTTCTTGATATTATGCATTACAAATTTAGATTATGAAATACATCCCGAAGCCTATCCTTTTAAGGAAAAGAAAGACCTAAAAATAAATATAAATATCCCTATAAAGGGGCAGTCATTATTCGAAATACGACCTCAGGGAATTATGGATTTAAAAGCAAATTGGGGTAAAGAAATTTCGTTTGTTTTGCCAGAATTGAAATCCGAAACAATCATTTTTATTCATACTCAACCCGATATTGGAAATCAGTTAAAATCGAAATGGAATGAAATTGTATCTAAAGAAATAAAGTCGTTAGATAAATAAAAAACGTTGTTCTTAAAATTTAAGATGCCAAAAGAAATAGAACATAAATTCTTAGTTATATCCGATGAGTGGCGTTCTTCGGTCATTAAATCTATTACAATAAAGCAAGCATATATTTATACAGACCCACCTCTTGCGGTTCGCATTCGTATTGAACCAGAGAAATGCACATTGAACCTAAAAAAAGCGATTGTAGCCACAACAAGAGATGAATTCGAGTATGTGATTCCGTATAAAGATGCTGAAGAAATGATAAAAAACTTTATTACAGGATATATTATCGAGAAAACAAGACACATTGTGGTCTATGAAGGACAACGTTGGGAAATAGATGAATTTTGGGGGGCAAATAGTGGGTTGATTATTGCAGAGATAGAATTGAAAGATGAAGGAGACGAAATAGCCATTCCCCCATGGTTAGGTAAAGAGGTAAGCCATGATGCACGATACCTTAATTCTTACCTATGTAAATATCCATATACATTATGGCAAGAGAATAAATAATATTTTAAAGCCTCTAAATAAAATAAATCACTTAAAAATACATAATTTAAACAGTTGTCTCATATGAATATACAAAGTTCAATACTTGTTTTCCGTACATAGTTTATAGATGAATTTTTATTCTAATGTTGTCAGAATTTATGTTTATATTCATACATGTCATGTAAGACTAAAAACGATTGCATCAACATCCATATCAGCACATCTGTTTCATTCTATTAAGAACTATGCGGGTACCATCTTTTCATGGTAAGAATTTTCTATGGCACTGATTCACAAGGATTTATCAATGAATGTGAGTAATAAGAGCGATTTGTGAATCGCCTTTGCTGTTTATTCTTTTCGTGAGGTTTTGCGGTAGATATGGGTACTTTTTCCGAGTAATGCACCAGCAGATTCCATGATAGTTTCGCTGAGTGTCGGATGTGGGTGTATTGTTAGATCGAGGTCTTCTAGTGTCGCTCCCATCTCTATTGCCAATGTGGCTTCGCCGATGAGTTCACCTGCATTGGCTCCAACGATACCACACCCAAGAATCTGTTGCGTTTCTGCATGGGTTATGAGTTTTGTCAATCCCTCTCCACGGAACATAGTCATAGCCCTACCTGAGGCAGACCACGGAAATCTTGATACTTGAACGGGTATATTTTTTGAGCGGGCTTGTTCTTCGGTAAGCCCGCACCATGCAATTTCAGGGTCTGTGAAAACGACTGCAGGGATGGCTTGTGGTTCAAAGGCAACATTCTTGCCAGAGATAATCTCAGCGACGGTTCGTCCTTCATGTGTTGCTTTATGGGCTAACATAGGTCCGCCTGCAACATCGCCAATAGCAAAGATATATGGGTCCGTTGTTCGTCTTTGTTCATCCACACGGATAAAACCTTTCTCGTCCACGGACACATTCGTATTTTTTAAGCCCAAACCACTACTGTTGGGTTTCCTCCCTACAGATACAAGGACCTTATCAAAAATCTGCTGTGGTTTTTTAATATCCGCTCCTTCCAGTTCAACAGAGATACCTTTCTTTTGCGGTTTTAATTGTTTGACCAGTGTTTTTAAGTGGATTTGATGTAAAACTTTTTCTAAATGTTGTTCTAACGGACGTACCAAATCACGGTCTACACCAGGCAGAAGCCCATCGGTAACCTCCACAAGGGTTACTTCAGAGCCTAAAGTAGCATAGACAGTACCTAATTCCAGCCCGATATATCCTCCACCGATAACTAACAAGCGTTCTGGTATCTCCTCTATGTTAATAGCGGTATTGGAATTCATAATATCTGGTGAATCAATAGGCTGTCCGAATAATGCAGGTCTTGACCCAGCAGAAATGACAGTATATTCAGCATTGATGCGTAATTCACGCCCATCCATCAAAAAGACTTCTAATGTATTTGAATCCAGAAAACTGGCTCGTCCCTGAATATAATTAATATTCCGCAACTTTGTTAATTGCCCTAAACCACCTGTTAAGTGTTCAACGACACCCTGCACGTTTTTTCGTATTTTATCAATATCTAATTTTGGTTTTTGGAAGTGAACACCGAATTTTTCCGCCTCTAATGCATTGGAAATCACATGGGATATGTGAAGTAATGCTTTTGTCGGGATACAACCCCGATAGAGACAGGTTCCACCTGGATTTTTTTCTACATCAATAAGAACTGTTTGCAGTCCTAAGTCAGCACACATAAAGGCACATCCATAACCTCCAGGACCTGCACCAATAACTGCAACCTGTGTTTGGATTACTTCTGGCATAAGACCTCCTTTGTTTCAATGTTCTATTATTCAAAAAACATATTCCATGGATTTTCAAGAGCATTACAAATCCATCGAACGAAGCGAGCGGATTCCGCACCATCAATAACACGATGGTCATATGACAAACTTAAAGGTAGCATGAGTTGGGGGACAAATGTCCCATTTTGGTATATAGGTTCCATACTGGAACGGGACATGCCTAAAATAGCCACCTGTGGTGCATTTACAATTGGTGTGAAACCAATACCACCTAAACCACCTAAATTGCTTATGGTAAATGTAGCCCCCTGTAATTCTTCTAAAGCCAATTTCCGTTGTCGGGCTTTCTCCGCTAATTGTGGTAGTTCAATGGAAAGTTCTTTAATTGATTTTTTATTCACATCTCGGATGACGGGAACCAGAAGCCCATATTCTGTATCTACCGCAACACCAATATGATAATATTTTTTATAGATAATCTGTTCTTTTTCGAGGTCAATACTGGCATTGAACTTTGGGAATTTTTTCAGTGCTTCTGCAACAACTTTTAATGTAAAAATAAGCATACTCAATCTGCCACCTGTGGATTGAATTTTCTTTGACCAAGCTTCACGAAGTTCTTCTAACTGCGTTATGTTAGCTTTATCAAAGTGGGTTACTTGTGGGGCGGACCAGCTACGCATCATTTGTTCTGCAGTTTTTTTGCGAATGGTGCTCATCGACTCAATTACGATAGGTCCCCATGAATCTCTGGAAGACGACCCCTCTACTTCCTCTACAATTTCGGATGCAGGTATATCGTGTTTTATTTCCGATTCTACCACATGTATACCTTCTGTCTTCCTTTTATGATATGCCATAACATCTTCTGCAGAGATTTTCCCTGATGGGTCAGATGCAGGGACATCTTCCAGTGAAATTCCTAATTCGCGTGCCAATCTGCGAACCGATGGAGGAGCCAGAATGGGAATATCTGATTTTGGTTTTTGACCTGTTCCTACAGAAATTGAAGTAGGTCGTAGTGGTGTAGGTTTCTCAACAACAGGAGGGATGGGTGTTTCCTTCTGAAGAGGGGGTGTTTTTTCTACTATGGGTGTGGCTACAGGTTCAGGAGGTGCTGTGCCTACCCCTGTTTGTTCATCTATAGTGAAAATCAAGATGCCAGGCTTTACTTTTTGCCCCTCCTTTACATGAATTTCTAATATTTTACCATCCAGCGACGAAGGTATTTCTGCTACCGCTTTATCCGTTTCGATTTCTAGGACTGTTTGCCCTTTACGGATGGTATCTCCAACTTTCACTAAAATCTTGCCGATAGTTGCTTCTGCAACATTTTCCCCTAATGAGGGCAATCTAAATTCCTTTGGCATAGTATATTCCTTTTTTAATCATATTTTATAAGTCCATAGGATACTTTTTATTTGTAGGGATACCTGCATCCCGCATGTATTTTTTTACTATGTTCACATCTATTTTTTTGTTTTGAGCCAACGCAAACAATGCAGATAACACGATATAACGGCTATCTACTTCGAAATAATCGCGTAGGGCTTCTCGTGTGTCAGAACGCCCAAAGCCATCTGTTCCTAACGATATAAATGTTTGTGGAACCCATCGAGCTATGCTGTCTGGGACAAGTTTTACATAATCAGAAACGGCAATGGTCGCATTTGCTCTGTTGTTCAAACATTCAGTTACATAGGGAACTTTTTTTGTAGATGTTGGATGTAGCCTATTCCATCGTTCTGTTTCCAGTGCATTTTCACGAAGCATTTTGTAACTTGTGGCACTCCATACATCTGCAGAGATATTAAACTTCTCTTCCAGTATGGTTTGTGCTTTTAGTGCCTCATTAAGTAATGAACCACTGCCTAACACATTTACTTTTATTTTCGATTTTTTCAAAGAAGAAGGTTGGAATAGGTATAACCCTTTGATAATCCCCTCGCGTATTTTCTTTCCCGACGGGATAGGTGGCATGGTATAGTTTTCATTGCCGACGGTTAGATAATAAAAAACCGATTCCTGCTTTTCATACATGCTACGGATACCCTCTTGCACGATAACCGTTATTTCATAGGCATACGCAGGGTCATACGCACGAAGGCAGGGAACAGACATTGCCATAAGATGGCTATGACCATCTTGATGTTGCAAACCTTCACCAGCGAGAGTTGTTCTACCTGCTGTGCCACCTACAAGGAAGCCACGTACCTTCATATCCGCAGAAGCCCAGATTAAATCACCAATCCGCTGAAATCCGAACATGGAATAGAAGATGAAGAATGGAATAGTATTAATCCCATGACTCGCATAAGCAGTACCCGCAGATATAAAAGAAGCCATTGAACCTGCTTCAGAAATCCCTTCTTCGAGGATTTGTCCGTCTGTCGCCTCTTTGTAATACAAAACCGATTCTGAATCTACAGGCTCATATTTTTGCCCTTGTGATGAATAAATTCCTATTTGTCGGAACAATCCTTCCATACCGAAAGTGCGTGCTTCGTCTGGCACGATCGGAACGATTAATTTGCCAATCCGTTCATGTTGTAATAATTTTCGTAAAATAGAAACAAATGCCATTGTTGTGGATACAGGGCGAGGTGTGCCTTTATAAAATTCATCAAAGAGTTCGTTTTCAGGTGCGGGTAAAGGTGGTGCCAATACTTCGCGATGGGGCAAATATCCGCCTAATGCCTTACGTCGCTCTTGCAGGTATATCATAGCAGGATGGTCTTCAGGTGGTTTGCAAAACGGGGCAAAAGCAATCTCATCATCGGAGACAGGAATACCAAACCGTGCTCGAAATTCACGTAATTCGTCTTCATTCAATTTCTTTTGCTGATGGGTTATATTCTTCCCCTCCCCACTTTCACCGAGCCCATATCCTTTGATTGTTTTTGCCAATATTACGGTGGGTGCCCCTTGTGTCCGTAATGCGTGATAATATGCGGAATATACCTTTACCGGGTCATGTCCACCTCTACGCAATTGGCGTAATTGTATATCTGAAACCTGTTCGAGATAAGGAGCCAGACGAGGTTCATGTTCTATCATTTTTTTGCGAATATATTCCCCGGATGAAACAGAAAATTTCTGATACTCACCGTCTACAATATCACCTAACGCATTTACCAATAGTCCATGCTCATCCTTCTCAAACAGCGGGTCCCAATCACTGCCCCATATCACCTTAATTACATTCCAGCCTGCACCGCGGAATATGGCTTCTAATTCTTGTATGATTTTCCCATTTCCACGTACGGGGCCATCCAAACGTTGTAAATTGCAATTGATAACGAAGATAAGATTATCTAATTTTTCGCGACTGGCTAAACTAATAGCACCTAATGTCTCTGGCTCGTCTGTTTCTCCGTCACCCAAGAATGCCCATACATAACCACCATTTTTAGGTTTCAAACCGCGGTTTTCTAAATATTTGTTAAACCGTGCCTGATATATCGCCATAATAGGACCCAAGCCCATAGATACGGTTGGAAATTGCCAGAACCCAGGCATAAGTCGTGGATGTGGATATGACGGTAGACCACCATCTTTACTTAGTTCGCGTCGAAAATTTTTCAGGTCATTTTCAGAAAGTCGTCCCTCCAAATAAGCTCGGGCATATATTCCAGGTGCTGCATGCCCCTGAAAATAGATCAAGTCTCCTCCATAGTCTTCAGTTCGTGCCTTGAAAAAATGGTTAAATCCTATCTCATATAAAGTGGCTACGGAAGCATAAGTAGATATATGTCCCCCAATGCCATCTGCTTCACGGTTTGCACGAACCACCATAGCCATCGCATTCCAGCGGATATACGACTTTATAATTCGTTCTAATTCACGGTCACCTGGATATTCCGGCTGTTCTGACACAGGGATGGTATTCACATACGGCGTAGTTGCGGGGCAGGGTTTACGAATCCCTAAGAGATATGCATAATCCTGTAGCCGTCGAATCAGATTTGCGGTCACTTGAGGACCACGTTCTTCTAAATAGGCTTTTAATGCATCAATCCATTCCTCATCAGGAAAAGAGAAACCATCTATTTCATTATACCTCTCACCTGTATGCTCAAGGTTGCTCATATTAACGTCCCCTGTGTTTCTTATTATTTTACAAAATATTAACCATTAATTAACTAATTATACTAACAAATTAATTCATTATTTTATTTATTGAGTATCTTTCCCAAAAAATAAATTATTGTTGTTTACTTTTGCTACGAAACTGCGTTATAATTATGAACATATGTTCATAATAAATTATGAAGATTAAAAGGAGTTTTAATGGCAAGACCCTATTGCTCAAGAAGATTGAATGCATGTCCTCCTATTGAGGAATTCATCCCTTTTGAGCAGGAAAGTGCGAAAAGGGAACCTGTATTATTGTCTCTTGATGAGTTTGAAGCACTTCGCCTTGCAGATTATTTGGGAATGTATCATGAAGAGGCGGGGCAAGAGATGGGAGTCTCTCGGCCAACATTTTCCCGAATTGTTGAACAAGCACGACATAAGGTTACTATGGCACTTGTTGAAGGACGGCCTATACGAATAACAGGAGGACCTGTCGATTTTGTTTGTAGACAAAAAAGTCGTGGAAGTGGTAGGCATTGCCACAGGCATTGTAAAAGAAAGGCTTATTTTTTGGAATCAGACCAATATCAAAATGAAAGCAAACAATAAACTTTAATGATAAGGAGATTAACAATGAGAACCCAAAGACATTTTGCTAATTCATTTAATAATTGTGGACAATTTCGTTTCGGTGGTGGTCAGGGTAGGAGATGGATGTCTCCCGATAATCCAACACCTGGATTATCTTCCCCGGGTTATTATCGTCAAGGTTGGAGATGGATGTCTCCAAACAACCCAGCATCTAACCCACCGGAAAGCGATTTGTCGAACGAAACAATAGAAGCCTCCGAATGGACTTATATTGGTCCATGTCGCTGTGGTAGAGGTCCACATGCATTTTATCGCAATTCCAGAGGGAATATCCTGCATGCATCAAAGGTAAAAAACATAGAACCGTAAAAAAATCACTAATCCTAAATTTGAAAGGAACTATTATGAAAGTTGCTATTCCAACAAATGATAAAAAAAATATTTCAGCACATTTTGGGCGAACGAAAGGTTTTTTAATTGTCGATATTGAAAACGGTAATATCGTAAATGAAGAGTACATCCCGAATACGATTACTGGGCATGCTCAGCATCCACATGATATAGAACATTCACAACCGCATTCCCATGAGCATAATCATTCCATAGATACGCATGAACAAGTAGCACAACAATTTGCGAATATTGATGTAGTTATCGCGGGTGGAATGGGATATGGAATGAAAAGTAGGTTCGAGTCTGCTAATATAAGAACGATAATCACATCTGAAAAAGACATAAAGACAGCCCTTGAGCATTTCATAAACGGGACATTAAAAAACGAAGAAAATTTAACATGTCACCACCACTAATGTGGCTTCAAATGATGTGTTACTTTCAAATTTCCGTTAAGAGTTTGCCGAATTTGTTGTTGGGGTCTCTTTCGAGTATTTTTTTGCCAATTTCGTGTGCTTCTTCTTTTTTCCCTAATTGTTTAAGACAGATACCTTGTTTGTTCCATACAGTGATGATATTAAACCATTCATGATAAAAGTAGTAGGTTCTATGTTTATCTATTTGGCTTTCGACTTTACGGAATAATTCCAAGGCTTTGTTGTAAAATTCACCTAATAGAGATATTTCGCCTCTTATGTAGTAACTTTCAGGTTGTTCTGGTGCTACTTCCGTTGTTTTTTCTAATAGTTCCTCTGCTTTTTTAAAATGTTCTTCTGCTTGTTCGAGGAATCCTAATACTTTTTCTGTTTTTGCAAGCATGAATAAAGCCATAAAGTGGCTACCCCCTAATTTAACGGATTGATTTGCCCAGTCATAAGCAGAATCCCATTTTCCCTCTGAAAAGTCGCAAATTGCCAAACCTAATAGGGATTTACCGTGGTGAGGTCTTAAAGTGATTGCTTTTTGGAAGATATTGTAGGCATCTTTTATGCGGTTTTGACATAGATAGGTAAAACCCAAATCGGTTAAAGATGGGATATGTTCTGGTTGGAGGTGAATGGCTTGTTCAAGAAGTTCTTGGGACTTTTGTAAATTTCCAGAACGTAGAAGGCAACGGCCTAATTGGTATCGTGCAAGATGTGAATCTGGACTTAGTTTGAGTGATTGGGAAAGAAATTTTTCTGCGGTTTCCAACTCACCTTTCATTAATGCAGTTAATCCCCGATCGTATAATTCATCAAAGGTATTTTGTTCATAAGACATGCGTTCTTTCTCCTAACAATTACCGTTTAGCCTTGCATTATCCGTGAAAGTGCTTGCCGTATTGAGTCTTCAGGTATATTAGAGACAATTGTGACTTCTCCTATTTTCTTTGGCAGGATGAATCTTAATTTTCCGACTTTTGTTTTTTTGTCACGATACATGGATTGAATTACTTTGTCCACAGGAATATCCTGCCATGCAACTGGTAAATTGTATTTACGTAAGACTTCGCGATGTAATTTGGGGATTTCGTCGTTAACATAACCCATAAGGACTGCCAATTCTGCGGAAGATACCATTCCAATAGAAACTGCTTCGCCGTGAAGGAATTTTTGGTAATTTGTTACGGATTCGAAAGCATGACCGAAAGTATGCCCATAGTTCAAGTATGCACGGATATTTTGTTCTTTTTCATCCTTCATAACGATATCCGCTTTTATTTCACATGAGCGAACAATGGGATATGTTAATGCTTCTAAATTTTTATGTAACATTATCTCTGCATGTATTAAACAGTATTCGAAAAGTTCTTGGTCAGCGATAACTCCATGTTTAATAATTTCTGCAAAACCTTCACGATAGATGCGTTCAGGTAGTGTTTTTAGAAAGTTAAGGTCTATTAAAACAAGTTGAGGTTGATAAAATGCCCCTAAAATATTCTTGCCTAATGGGTGATTTACGCCTGTTTTTCCACCGATGCTTGCGTCCACCTGTGAAACAATAGTTGTTGGGATTTGTATGAACGGTATCCCACGCATATAGGATGATGCAAAGAAGCCAGCTACATCTCCAACAACACCTCCACCCATAGCAATAATTCCACTTGAGCGGTCTAACCCTCCTTCTAACATAGTAGTGCATATATGTTCAATTTGTTCCAATGTTTTATATTCTTCACCTGCAGGTAAGATATGAATTACATATCCTTGTGGGCAAGCTTTCTTTAATACTTGCTCGCATATATCTAAGTAATACTTCGCCACCTGTTCGTCTGTAATCAAGCCAACTTTCCCTTTCCAGTCCAGACGAATGAGTTCATCTGCAAGCATAGAGAAAATATTCTGCCCTATATGAATAGGATATGTATGCCCAATCAGCTTGACCCAAACCGTTTTTGTATTTCCTATTTGTTTGCTCATAGATGTAGCTTTCAAATACACATAGGTTTTCAATTAGTGTTTCAACTTAATTGTTTTTCCAGTAATTGCGGATTTCTCTGCTGATAGGATAATTTCCAATGCCTTTTTCCCTTCTTCTGCGGTGCAATACGGAGGTTCTAAACCTAAAATAGCACGGACAAATGCACCACCTATGTCAATACCCCAACTGACATTGCTATATGGCTCTGGAAGTGGAAATACAATATCACATAATGGCTTTACTAAGTTTGCTACGACGGGCTTTTCGGGGTTTAAACCTACCTGAAGACTACCACGTTCGCAATGAAGTATGATGTAATCAGCAGACATTCCTTTTACTGTCCATGACGCTGATAATGTGCCTAACGTTCCGTCTGTAAATTTTAGTGCAGACACAAAATTATCCTCCACAGTTGCGTTTGGCTTTTCTAATCGGGCGAAGAATGCACAAATTTCTGCTACTTCTTTTCCTGTTAGATACCGAATAAGGTCTGCCTTGTGAACACCTAAGTCTGCCATAGCCCCAAAGCGAGCCTCTTTTTTATTAAAGAACCATTTTCCAGTAGGGCTCCATTCTTCTGGCCCAGCATGTCCAAACATTGCGGTAACGTGGAGAATTTTCCCTAATATTCCACTTTCTACTACTTCTTTCGCTTTGCGATGTTCTGGGAAACGTCGTTGACTTTGATTCACCATCAGTAACACACCTGCTTTCTTTGCGGTGTCTATCATTTTTTGTGCTTCCTCTACGCTGGTTGCCATAGGCTTCTCTACCAAAACATGACACCCTGCTTTTATGGCACAGATAGTGGCAGGTCCGTGATAAATATTGGGTGTGCATACTGAAACTGCATCAATGCCTCCATCCTTAAACATTTTTTGATAATCGGTATAAATGCGTGCTTGAGGTGCGAATTGTTCTGCCAATGCTTTTGCTTTCTTTTCATCTACATCACAAAATGCAACCAGTTCTGCTTGCGGACAAGCATGGTAATCAGGCACATGAACTCGTTCAGCTATCGCACCACAACCGATGACTCCAACTCGTACCTTCTTGCTCATGTAGCTATCTCCTTCTAAACATTATTTTGTCATTTATCAATTTAATTGGCTATTTTTTGTAAATTGACATTATTATCCCAAAAACGTATTCTATTTACATAATTTAACTTGTTTAAATAAACCTATTAAATGATAAACCAAGGAAATAGAAAGGATATAAGAATGATTAGCAAACGAATTGTTTTTACAATTTCATTACTCTGCTTATGTTTTATTTTGGAGTTTCGGATTACCAGTAATAACCAGATTAAGAATTGTTCAGCCTTATGGCAAAAGAATTATAAAAATATTTTGAGTGGCTTTGGTAATATGTACAATTTTCATGTACTTCATGAACCTGATGCAGAATATCCATTCAAAGCATGGTTTTTTGGTTGGGCAGTTGAGGACTGCAATAGAAACATTCCTGACTTTAAGGGTTGTGATGCTATTTTTATGGCACGGTCAAAGAAATTGGAAGGACCATGGGAGGTATATTCGGGTGATAATACATGGGATATTACCTGCAATCCGAAGTTGTGGAAGCCGTTATTTAGTACTTCGGGAACCTATTTTGATGAATGGCATAATGGTGACCCATCTGTTATTAAAGTAGGGAATAAATACTACATGGCATATAGTGCTACTGGGCATGATAAAGACAGAATTCCTGCGGATACACCTAACGATACGGATGGCGATTTCTATTGTGTTATGGGTGCCGTGTCTGATGATGGGGTACACTGGAAACGTTCGGAAAAGCCTATTTTGGAATATGTTGGCGAGTTAGGTTCCAAAGATAAGGCAGGAGATGTTACTTTATGGGGTACTTACCATCGTCCCTCAATTATGTATGAAGACGGCAAGTTTAAAATTTGGTTTGATTACTGGACACCACGTGGAACTGCAATGGGCTATGCTGAGAATCATGGAGATTTCATGAAGTCTGAAGATTGGAAATTGATTCGTATTGGCGAAAATCCTTGCCTTTGGGAATTTCCAAACCCTGATGTTGTCAAGGTTAAAAACATTTATTATGCCTATGCAGACCCTGGTGGATATGAACATCATGGCTGGAAAGGAAGAAAAATTACTGAAGCCATATCAAAAGATGGTGTCCATTGGCAGATTACAGGTTATATTGACCCTGACCCAGATACTCCTGCGACGCATGTGCCCGAAGCAATTGTAATCAATGAGAAAGGAAAAGATATGATATATCTTTTCTATTCCTGCCAGATTGGAGGAGACCCTGATTATAATTTTCGGTATAATCGTATCCGTTTTATGTGTCGAGAAGTTTCCGAATCAGAAATGTGAAAAGACAATTAAGAAATATCACAGGTATATCCAAAAATGACAGCCATAATTTGAGACTAAATGTAATCCGTGATTAATATACTATAAAAGAAGAAAACAAATAAGGAAAAGAATTATGAACAAGAATCTTACTTTTGGAGTTATCGTCGGAAATCGAGGGTTCTTCCCTGACATCCTTGCCAAAGAAGGGCATGCTGAAATTGTGAAACTATTGAAAAAACAAGGTTTTGGTATTGTAATACTTGGTGAAGAGGATACAAAGTATGGAGCAGTTGAGACATGGGAAGATGCAAAAATATGTGCTGATTTATTTAAAAAACATAGGGATGATATTGATGGAATTATTGTTACACTACCAAATTTTGGTGATGAGCGTGCTGTTGCCAATACATTACGTTTAGCCAACCTACAAGTGCCAATATTAATTCATGCACAACCAGACAACCCTAATGAAATGAGTATTAGTCGGAGAAGGGATTCGTTCTGTGGTAAAATCAGCGTTTGTGCAAACCTAAATCAATACCGCATTCCTTTTACTTTAACAACATTTCACACAGAACCACTAAACTCCCCCGAGTTTTTAGAAGATTTGCACACATTTGCAGGGACATGTAGAGTAGTCCGTGGACTAAAAAACTGCCGTGTTGGTGCAATGGGGGCACGTCCTTCTGCATTTAATACGGTTCGATACAGCGAAAAACTCCTTGAAAATTACGGCATATCCATTGAAACAATAGACCTATCTGAAATTTTGGGACAAGCGGAGAAGCTTTCTGCAAATGACACGTTGGTCAAAGAAAAGTGCAAAGAAATCTCAGAATATATATCTGTTAAGTCAATTCCAGTGACAGCAATCGAGCGGATGGCTCGCTTTTCTATTGTCACGGAACGATGGATTAAAGAAAAGGAATTGGATGCCACGGCTATCCAATGTTGGACTGCACTTGAAACATATTTCGGAGTAGTGCCTTGCACATGTATGAGTATGCTAAGTGAAAAACTTATACCAAGTGCATGTGAAGTAGATGTATGCGGAGCTATTTCAATGTATTCTCTGTCCCTTGCTTCGCAACGTCCCAGTGCATTATTGGATTGGAACAACAATTACAAAAATGACCCAGACCGTTGTGTTATGTTCCACTGTTCCAATTTACCCAAATCATTCTTTAAAAAGCCAGCGATGGATTATCAGGCGATAATTGCAGGTTCCGTTGGAAAAGAAAATACGTATGGAACTGTTACAGGGCAAATCATATCCAGCCCTATGACTTTCGCACGTGTCTGTACACGTGAAGATTTGGGTGAAATTCAAGCATTTGTTGGTGAAGGAGAATTTACTAATGACAAATTAAATTCTTTCGGTGGTTATGGTGTTGCCAAGATTATTAATCTTCAAACACTTCTTCACTATATCTGTATTAACGGATTTGAACACCATGTGGCAGTAACACTCGGCAAATCAGCACAAAGCGTTTATGAGGCATGGGAGAAATATCTTGGCTGGGATGTGTATTATCATTTTAGTTAGATAAAATAATGCATACTTGGTAGAGCGATAAAACTAAAAAGGGTTTAAATATGCCAAAAGAATTCAGTCGTGTGAAAAGAACATTATCCCGACAATCTCCTCTAATTATTTTTGCAATATTATGTATTATTCTTGCGTTTATTTCACCTGATTTCCGAAAAGTAGAAAATTTGACCAGTGTTGCATATCGTACCTCTGTAATTGGGATTATGTGTGTTGGAGAATTATTGGTTATCTTAACAGCAGGAATTGACCTTTCTGTCGGAAGTGTCGCTGCTTTTGCAAGTATGTCTGCATGCCTATTGATGAAAAACTTACACCAAGCCAACTATCCCGATTATCTTGTGGTAATAATCGGTATTTTTGTGGGAATTGCCTGTGGAGGTTTTGCTGGTTTTATTAATGGGTTATTAATTACTAAGGGGAAAATACCTCCGTTTATTGCCACATTAGGTATGATGATGGCAGCACGTGGGGTTACTTTGGTTATTAGTGGTGCTCAGACCATTTTCGGCTTGCCTAACAGCTTCTCATGGTTGGGCGGAACATTATACTGGTGGATACCAGTTTCAATCACAGGTAGTTTAGCAGTTATATTTGCGTTCGTCCTTACGATGACCCGTTTCGGTAGAGCACTTTATGCTATTGGCGGAAATATAACTGCAACGCGACTCTCTGGAATACGTGTGGAGCTTGTTCGTACCATTGCTTATGTCTTATGTGGAGCCATGGCAGGATTGGCGGGTCTGGTATTAGCATCACGGACCAGCGTTGCCGACCCAAACGCTGCGCAAACCTACGAATTAGATGCCATTGCCGCATGTGTTATTGGCGGTGCAAGCCTGATGGGAGGTGAAGGTGGTGCTATTTCTGCGTTAGCAGGGGCTCTGATTATCATGGTTCTCAGAAATTTCTGTAATATTGAAAACATTAATGCCTATTGGCAACAAGTATTTGTCGGTGCTCTACTTGTAATTCTTGTTTTCTACGATAATCTCCGCAAACGTCTATCTGGAACCATACAAAGCTAACCCTCTGACGTTGAATTTCGATGTCATATTGTCATTTTACTATGTAATTTTTCATATAAAAAAGATAGAGTGTAATGTATGGGATTTTCTTATAGGATAGGGGTTCGTTATTTTTTAGGTGGAAAGATGAGTCCAATAAGTCTGTAAATTAGTTTTGCTATGGTGAATTGTGGATGGTGCAGGAAGGGAATGGGACTGAGTTCACTTACATCAAATCCGACAATTTTTCTCTCTTTTGATAAGACAGAGAAGAAATGATTAATCCATTCCCAAGTTAGACCTCCGGGTTCCGGTGTCCCAGTAGATGGGATAATACTTGGGTCAAAAACATCACAATCTAATGTGATGTATACCTGTTCATCGGAGAGGTCTACGATTTCTTTTATAGATATCTTTTCTCGTTCTTTTAGTTTATGGGCGTAGAAGGTGAAGACACGGTTCTTTTCTTGTTTTAAGATTTCTGGCTCTTCTGGTGCTTCACTCCGTATACCCACCTGAATTAATTTCTCATTATGTCGGTCTAAAATACGTGCCATAGCACAAGCATGGTTCCATTTGTCGTTTAGGTATGCATCTCGCAAGTCACTATGGGCATCCAACTGAATAATGGTGAGGGGTTTATATGTAGTTATATGTGCGTAAACTGAACCTACAATGCTTGAATGTTCACCACCAAGGGTAACAATGTATTTTTTCTTATTTAGCCAGTAGCTCACCTCTTTTTCTAATGTTTTTGCCAAATTTGAACCTGAGATGGAAGTAGTTCGTAGAGGGCATAATGTAGCAATTCCTCCGCATGTTTTATATGGCTCGTACCCTAATACAGTATCGTATAATTCTACTTCGTGTGAGGCGTTGATGATTGCTTCTGGTCCTTTTTTTGAGCCTTTTCCGAATGTTGATGTTTTTTCAAATGGTACAGGCAACACTATAACATTTGCAGTGTCCGAATGAGAAAAATTTTGAGACAACGCCATGAAATTTTCTTTTTCAGACAAATATGTTTTTCCACTTCTATTCATACAGCCCTCTTAATTTGCGTCTAATTCTTCAAAAACACATTTCATTAAGAAAGGCAGAACAAGTGTCGCATCTGCTAATACTTCTGCGTATCTACCACCTTCTTCGAGTGGCACAAATTTGCCCCAGCTCACGCCTTCGGAATAGGTGCAACCTGATAAGCCTCCCCAATAAACAGGCTCAGGACAAATACGGACGCCGTATTGGAATCGAGGTCGTTTTATCTCTACATTTAATCGGTTTGCGGTTATGTCATAATAAGGTCCTACTTGTTGTGCCCAATTGCGGGGAACACCACCGCCGATGGTTATAATTCCTAATCGTTTTGCTCTACCGATTAATCGGGCGTAATGTTGTAAATCTAAAAATGGGTTAAAATTAGGCACAGCCTGAAATAATTCTTCTGGGTCCCAAACATTGTTTTCTTGCTGCCTTTTTTCAATGGCTTTTTTCATTGCCCACGTAGAAAAGTCCAGTCCCATTTCACTATCAGTAAAGGCGGGTATGTAAACGGGAACATTTTTATTATAAGCACTTCGTAAGATGCCAGGACCATAATTTAAATCTTCTAATTCTTTTCCGATAGCATGGCAGAAGCGATAAGAACACCAGAAGCCGTCTTCAGGTTCGATTAAATCCAACACTCGAGCTACCACTTCACATACATCATTTAAATTGGCTTCCATCTCTAATGTGTCGTATACGCGGTTATAACCTTTTTCAAAAAGTTCCTTATCATCTACCTCTGGATTTACAGCGTAGTGAGTAAGTCCAATGCTTTCGGTAACACCGTGGGCAATAAGTGCACCTGTTGCGATGACCGCTTGAACCAAACCACGGTTAATCATTTCACAAATAATCATACCTTGTTTTGCCACGGTCATAGCTCCTGAAAGAGTAAGAACAACACTGCAATCCTCATCACGAAACATTTGCAATAATACTTCGAATGCTTCTCCTAATGTTCTTCCAGTGAAAGCAGTCTTTCTCATTGCTTTGATGAGGTCACTAAACCGATGTATTTTAGACAAATCCAGACTTTCAAGAGGCATAAGGCCATCTTCGCGACCATCATGTAATTCACGATGCATGGCTACTCTCCTATTATCTGCATTGTATTTAGAGTATTATAAACAGAAATCGAATAACAAAGGAAGGTATAGCCTAAGAGAATACTCTCCCTTTGCTTGTTTTGTAACGTTATTCCTGCTCTATTTAGAGAAAAAAACACCCTATCTATTTTGGCAGGAATTATCTGTCCCAAGCATCCAGAAAAAATTATTTGTTTGCCATTGCAAAGGACTCAATTTTGTGAATTGACGACGGTATCTCTTCTTCAATGGGAAACCGAGGCAACTCACGGATTGTAACATCTCCGAGATCTAATTCTTCTTGGATATAACGGAACACAATCCGTGGGTCTGTCTTTCCACAAGTAAAGATGTCCATAGCGATGAGCCCTAAATCTGCATAGGTATGAGCAGAGCAATGGCTTTCATCTAACATGACCAAGGCGGCAAATCCGGGGGGGGAATCACTCCCAAATTTGTAACGAACTTGCGAAATTACAGTCGCGCCGGCTCGTTCCGCAGCACGAGCCATCACGTTCAACACCAGCTTGTCATTTAAGCATAGGTCGCGCGACACATTCCGACAATCGATAATAAGATGCATGCCCTTGTGCAATTCATAAACCCTCCTATAGGTTTATTGTTTTTAGTTGGTACCGCGTTGCCGCCTTACGCTGGTCGCCTCACTAAGGAGCTTAGGGCTTGGGGTCGGCTTGTGCCGCCTCCATATCACACGGAGATATGCAGGCTATATATTTTAAATTGGTAGAATGTTACAAAATTTAATACGAAAAATCAAGTTAAAAGTTACAAAAATTTTAAATTTTTTTTAAAAACAGTCATATTTATGAAAGCCTCTATTTATGAGGCTTTCATAAATATACAGTTTTAGTTATTTTTTTGTTACAAAAATTTTTTTGTTACAAAAACAAATTCTTAATAAAAAAAATAAAAGAAATTTTTCAAAAAATATTTAAAATGTATTTTTTCAAAAAAATAAAATGTACTTTTTATTGGAAATGTTAATCTTATTTTAGATGTTTATTTAGCCATTGAAATGCTTCTTCTTGCATTTCGCGGTTAAATTCATGAGGGACATTCCATATTTTTGTATGCAAGTTTTCTGGTGTTCCTTGAGTCTGCCAGACATTCCCCATAATCTTATATGCTTCTTCTACACCTTCTAATGGAAATAAAATATCTTTTGTGCCGTTGAAGAACAACATTGGTTTCGGACATGCTAAACTGGCAACATCGGGTATGTCCAGATACAAATACAGATTTGGTGCTAACATTGAATATGCGGATTGCCCTCGTGTCTGATTATTGTCAGGTACCATCAATGATGGTGTGGTAGCCATCCAGCAAATAGCACAGCCTGCTTTAATGTTATCCGATAATGCACTTAGCATCCATGTGCGATGTGCTCCCATGGAAAGTCCTATTGCACCTATATGTTCACCATCAACCTCTGGTAGACTTTTCAAAAACTCCACAGAACGAATATCATCCCATGTTATAATCCCCAACCATGATGTTCCTAAATGAAATATGTTTGACCCTAATTGTTGTTGATGTTCATACTGACTACCTTCACATTCCTGACGTGCACCCCAAAATAGGGCATCAATTGCGAGAACAATATAGCCTTGCTTTGCAAGTTCATCACCGATAAATCTACCACCATAATATTTATTTACCCAATCTGTTGCATCATCAACTACCTCATCACGTTCCGCTATAGGCTGGACGACCTTTTCTTTACCGATACTAAAATGTGCACCGTGGTCATGCAAGCACACGACCGCAGGGAAAGGAGGTGTCCCTTTCGGGATTAGCAAATAGGCTGGTATACGTTCCCATTCAGATATGTTCATAATCAGTTTCCGTGCAACATAAGATTTTCGATCTTCCTCTATAATTAATTCGGGTCTGAACAAGGTAAACGGTGGTGGAGAACCGAGACATTCAAAAACCTTCTTACGACCTTCCTTCTTCCAATCTTCGAAATTAGTAAATTTCCCCTGTTCATAACGAAAAGAAGGCACATAATTTTTTAGCCAATCTGCCGTAAATTTAGGAAGTGTTTTTTCGATAGAACAATTTTTGCCTGTCTCTATATTTGTTTCTGTTTTCGGTAATGTCATACGCATCAAGATTGTCCGTAATTCAGGGTGTGAAATATTCAAAACACGCTCTGCGTCCCTGTGTTTCAGGTAATAATTCAGAACACTTGCAAAGAAAACTACTCCTTCGGGAGGCAAGACATCTGTGCAGGAGATATTTCCCTCTGTATAATCTCTTGAATAATCGCGTTCCTCAAACGTTTTGTATATTTCTTCTAAATTTTTTCCTGCTTCTACCTTACCTGTTGCATATTCCCATGGTCCTAAACTGTTCAAGACACATTGGTTCCGTATTAAACCTGCAACCCGTGCCTGTAAAACAGTTTCAATTCTATCTAAACAAAGGTCAAAATAAGGGGACTTTTCCTTTAACACGGAACAAGCATCTACCAATTGCTGGGCATGTTCAATCCCTTGTCCAATGAATGTAAGTGGTGAACGTGGATGGGGATAACGCCAACCACCTACAGGGTCGCCACTTTCCGCAATAAACTTTGCAATAGATTCTATGGTTTCATATAAACGAGGTTCATCTGGGAATTCCTTATACAAATCTGGCAATCCCTGCAATGCATAGCCCAAAATATAAGGTTTCGGGAACGGATTTTTATATCCAGTCTGGTCATTTTGAATAAATGGCACATCTTTTTTTAATGGTTCACCACCTTGAGAAAATAAATGATTATCACATAATTTTTCACGTAATTCACGGAACAGTCGTAAGGCATGTTGTACATATTCTTGTTTCCCCAAAGCATGGTATAGAATCATAAAATCTTTTACAACCCCTACATTTCTGCATTCCCCTGTATTGGCGTGAACATTCTCTTTTGCATATTCAATCTGCCACTTTAAACCACATGCATAAAATGGGTCACCAGTCTCCTCATACGCAAAAAGTAAATTGTCAAAGCCTTTTGTGCAGAAGGTAACAGAGTCATTAGAACGCCACATAAAATTATTGTCATCTTCATGTATTTTGGGGTCTCTGCCTCGAATATTGTTATAACGCGTTCCTCCAAAATTTGTTTTTTCTAACTCGCCCCACCATATTGACAACTGTGTATAATTTTGACACCACAGTAAGAAGGTCTTTCGTATTTCTGGGTTTGCTGTTCGTAGAGATTCATAAAATATTTCTGTATTATGATTCAATCGGTTCATCCCAAAAACAGAGTTTACGGGCATAGTGGACACATTCCCGAAATCATCTCCATAAAGCCTTGGTATTGCCATAGCGTTTCTATGCCAACGGACAATTTCTTTTAATAATTCATTCTCCGGCTCCGGACATTCTTCACAATGATATATAGATTTCCACATAGAAATTGGGACACAACAAATCACTGGTGGTTCCAATAATTCATTCCATTCACTCATATCTGAAGGACCGATATACAAACACGCAGTACGCCATGCCATTGGTTGGTGTGGAACTTTGTCTATTTCCCGACTTCGCAAATAAGTAACGTTCCACCCATTGGAAGTAGGTTTGCTGTAAATGGAGCCTTTTCGCCAGTTTACTGCATCTGGAAAACATAATTTTTTGCCTGTTTCTGTCCGAAATGAAATGTCTTTCCCTTCTTTTAGTTCATGTTCAAAGTAGTTGTCCAACAGTGTAATGCTATCTCCAAGAATCTTTGATATATGTCCTTCGCCTTCAATACGTAAACCAAACTCTGGTGCATAGCCATCTTCCTTTGCACATCGTTGTAAAAATACTCGCACCGCAAATTGCCCTTCTGCATTTGCTCGTAATTCAATAATTTTAGGGAAAGCATCATCCCACTGTAGCCAGCGAGCCCATAAATATTGATCCCCTTGTTCTATAATTTCCTTTTTTATTTCCCTATTGTTTGTTATTGGACAAATTAACGTTATTTTTAAAGGTTTATCTTTGTCATTATTAACAATGATTTGTTTGCCGTCATATTCGAAAGAATTGCCACCTATTTGTAATGATGTGCTATTGTCCAACTTTTTTGATGAGGCTAATTTGTCGCAGATAACAATATATTGCTTCTCCTTTCTTTCAAAATTATCTGTAAACGAGAGTAATGCCCTGCGGACATAACCTTCTCCACCTCCGTAGGTAGTAAGAACACGACAATCTGCAGGGATTTCTCTTCCTTGTGATTGTAATACTACTTTATCTGTCACTTTCATTTTTTTGTATGGAAATGGAATAGAAGCACGAACAAATTGTTTTCCTACATTTTTTGTTTTTATTGTGAAGATAACTTCTTCATCTTTGATTTCAGATTTTGGCGATATTTCCCCTGATGTTATTGGTTCAAATTGAAACTTTTGGAACCACAATTCTTTCTGATGGGTATTTTCTTCTGAAGCGGAAAGAATAAAAGTGCAAGTACATATTAAATAAAGAAATAAAACCAAAAAAAGTTTTTTTACTTGATGTCTCATAGCGTTTCCTTTTCCTAAGTTATAATTAATATTAGCATATACATAGCCTCAAAAAAATGGTCGGACAAATATCACACTTATTTGTCCGACTACGTGATTTTTTTGTTAGAGATTTACCTTTTTCGATTTTCAGTGCCACTCATAATAATTAAAAGCATCCCAACCAATAAAAAGTCGATTAGATATTTTTGCCATAGATATTTATCTTCTGATGTGTCAGTGCAACCACAGGCTTTATCTGAAGGTGTATCTATACTACCTTCCCCTTCTGTTGAAGATGTCCCTTCTCTACTATCTTCTCCATCCTTAACCCCATCATTTGTGCCTTCTTGTTTGCCTTCCGTAGAGCCTTCTCCAATGCCTTCTCCGTTTCCTTCTGCAATTCCTTCTTGTAGTCCTTCTCCAATGCCTTCTCCATTTCCTTCTGCAATTCCTTCTTGTAGTCCTTCACCTTCTGGGGGGTGCATATCCCCTGCAAATGAAGTTTGAACAATATTTGAACAAAATTGGACATTTGTCGTACGAAACAACGCCTGTGAGATTATTTGGCAAGGACCCTGCATATCTGAAGGAACTTGTACAGTAAAACTAAAACTGAATGGGAATGAGGGGATAGAAATCCAAGCAAATTCAAAGGGGTCAGTGCCATTCGATGTAATCTTATCATTTACAGGATATATTGGAGGAGAATTTACAGAGGAAACACCTAAAAACTTCCAACCGTTAGGAAAGAGAGAAGTTAAACCTAAGGCTGTTATCTGTTCTGATGTATTTTTTGTTAGATTTGTTGTGACAATAACGGCACTACCAGGAATATAATATAACTTCGTTTCATTAATGTAGACCCCCTCTCCAGATAAGTCTTGTGAGATAGTTATATCTCCCGTTATCTCACACCCCGTTAGTTCTTCTCTCTGCGATTCTTTTTCTCCTGCAAATGAAGTATTTACTATCAAAAATAAAATAAAAATATTAATAGATAATACAATTAAAAAAACATTATTCTTACTTCGCATTATTATTTTATCCTAAATATATAACACATTATTAAAAACCATTGATACAAATAATATTTTCACGGTTGAAGTATACCATAAACCATGAATAATTTTTTTAAATTATGAAATAATGTTTATTCTCTGTTAATTATAATTGGAAATTTTAAATTACAGTAAGAAAACGTTATAAGTAAGGTTTGTGATAATATTTGTCCTTTTTATTAAAGGTTAATCTGTTGTTTGGTATATGACAATTAATGCTCCAGGCTTTTCGGGTATTTGTAACGGAATTCCTTTTTTCATTAACTCATCACCATTAATTTCTAATGATTTGGCATTATTTGTCAAAGGTGTAATTTTATATTTTTTATTTGAGTTAAGCCCATAAAGGGGCAAACTTATCTCGCTGTTGTCACATCCTTCTCTACGGAAAGCCTGGATAAACCCTGTGCCTTTTTTGCTCATATTAAATTGCCAGGCAATCCAAACATTTTTACTGAGTGAGTAAGGGGTTAATGGGTAATAATCGCCAAAGTAATTTTCTCCATATACATTCCGTTGTTGCATAAGTTCTTGCAATCGTTCCCAGTTTATATTGTCATCCCTTTGGTCAAAACAGGCAGTAAAACTGGGGCATAATACACTTATGACTTCATAGTCTGATGTTTTAGAAGTACCTGTGCCGTAAAATGGGAACCATTCAGATAACGCCCAGGTATGGCATTGATTGCCGATAGGCTCCATAATGTAATCACTTCGTAGGAGAGGCACAGCCCGTCGTAAAGTTTCTAAATCATTGCGTCTACCACCACTGGCACAGGAATCAATTAACATATTGGGATGACGACGCAACAGTTCATCCCAGTATGCAAAATATCCTTCTACATGCTGAATCTCGGTAATTCCCTGCCTATCTGGGGTATCATTCTCCCGCCAGAACTTCAATGGGTCTATATTGAAATCCTGTCGGTATAAATCAATACCTTCGTTAGTAAGAAGGGTATCTATGTGATTTGTAAGCCATTCCCGTACCTGAGGATTCCCGAGGTTTAACAATCCCCCATTGTTTCCGCCTAAAATCCATTCTGGATGATTTTCGGCGAGCCATGTCCCCGCATGAACACGCTCAGGCTCGAACCATACAAGTATTTTGACCCCTTTATTGTGAGCAAATTCGGAGATAGGCTTAAATCCACCAGGAAATCGGGTTTGGTCTACTTCCCATGTCCCTGTTTTGGGCCATTGCCCATCGCAAGGATACCAACCTGCATCCATCCACCAATAGTCAAGGGGAAATCCTCGTTTAAGATATTTTTCAATAAACATTAACTGTGTATCCGTATTAGCGTTAACCATTTCTCCATATTGATGAGAACTACATGCGAGAAGTAAAGGTACCTTAGGAGGGCTTCCGTGGGGATGGGGTAAATTATGGGCAATCATCCATTGTCGCCATAAATTTTGTCCGCGTCGTTTGTCTCCAGAATAGTAAAGCAATACTACCATAGGTCCACGAACTTCTTCTCCTGGATGCAATATGAAATGTGTAAGTTCCTGTCCTCCTTGAATGTTCAAAACTCCATTTGCATCTCTTTTAAATTTACATGACCATTGACCAGCCCAACTAATAACGAAAATAAGCCCACCGTCGTCTCTTTGAAAGTTAAAATAGGGAAATGTGATTTGTGTGGGGCGTCCGCCTGTGTTAGATAATGTTATTTCAGACTCTTTATTTATTTCTTCTATAATCGGTTCGTAGCTATCCGCGGTGCAATTATCCCCTTTGTTCCGATGCAGTATTACTTTTTGACCTGCAAATTCAGGGAAACTTTGGTCAATCGTTTTAAGGTCTTGTACTAATGGAGAATCTTCTTTAGAAATGTTTTTGTAGTATGCAGTCCATTCGATGACAGGGAAATCAGGATAGTATACCCCTTCATAACGAACTACGAAACCGATTTCAGGTAGGGTTAGCGTTAATGTCCGACATATAACACTACTCTTCTCTTTTGGTGTGATTTCTCGTTGCCAAGAGTCCACTTTGCTTGTGACAGATTCACCATTAATTATTAGAGAGCCTGGGAACAGGTCTGATTTGTTTTGTAGTTTTTCGCCGAACCAACGTTCGAAGCAGTCTTTTGCCATTTTTAATTCATCTTGATTAGCGGAGGTTTGTCCAAATGCTAATGGAATTCCTAAAAGAACCAATATCGCTAATAGCATATATCGCCAGAACATAATAAACTCCTTTCTATATTTATAATCGAAATGTTACTTTACATTATACTCTTAAAAAATATAATTAAAACTCGATTTTGTTGATAATACCATTTTCAATAAGCCATTGGTAGGTTTGACCTACCGCATAAATAGAACCTGTTATAAGCAATTTGTCTTTTTGTAGGGCTCGTTCCCATCCATATTTCAAAGCAGAGTGGAAATCTTTTTCTACTATATATGGGACTCCTGTTGGAATAATGTTTTCAACGATGTCCTCTACTATCATTGCTCGCTTTCCATAGAATTGGGTCACTATGAACTTTTTGGTAATGGGTGCTAATGTTTGAACAATCCCACCAATATCTTTGTCATCAGCTACTGTTAAAATCACAACAACATTGTTCACTTCTTTCACAATTTGTTTCATGCCGTCTGGATTATGTGCTGAATCGAGTAGAACCCATGGAGATTGTGATACCAAATCAAATCGTCCAGGCCAACGCACATTAGCAAGACCATGGAGAATAGCCTCCTCTTTAATTGAGAACCCTCTTAATTGTAACCAATCTATCATAGCCAGAGCGACGCCAGCATTCTCTCTCTGATATGAAGCACATAAACCAGATACAGCCCCTTCTATTTTCCGAACAGAACTATAATAATTTAACCTGGAAAAATTTTCAGTTTTTTCCCACTGGATATGGAAATCTTTTTCTATTTGCCACAATGGTGCTTTTAATTCTTCCGCCTGTTTTTGAATAACCTTAAAGGGCTCATATTTTGTTTCAGCTGTTACGACAGGAACCCCTTCTTTGATAATTCCAGCTTTTTCCCATGCAATCTTTTCTAAGGTATCTCCGAGATATTGTGTGTGCTCTAATGCAATATTAGTAATAGCACTTACTTCAGGATAAATAACATTGGTTGAATCCAGTCGTCCTCCCATGCCCACTTCAATAATTGCCCAGTCAACTTTCTGTTGTGCAAACCAATGAAATGCAATGGCAGTGCAAAACTCGAAGAAGGTAGGACATATTCCCACAGTTGTTGTCAAAGTACGGAAAAATTCAATTTGGTCATGTAATTCCTCTGGTGGGATTGGTACCCCATTTACTTGGAATCTTTCTGATAGGTTTATTAAATGCGGACTTGTAAATTTACCTACACGGAAACCTTGCTCTCTGAGAATTCTATCCAAATATGCTACTGTACTTCCCTTTCCGTTAGTGCCTCCAATATGCAAAGATAAAAACTTTTTGTGTGGTTCCCCTACATGTTTTAAGAGGGTAGTAATACTATCCAGACCTAACTTAACCCCATGCAATACCAATGAGTGAAGAAATGCAATATCATCATTAGGCAGATTAGTAGAGAAAATATCCATAAATAGAAATGAGTTTTGTGTTCATTTGAGGAACTCTTATTTTAAGATTCTTGATGAATAATAATAGGTTCTTCGTCTGCTAACGAATCAGGATAATATAAAATTCTTCCACAATGTCGGCAGGTATGTATTTTTTCCCCTGCCATAATTTCATTTACGATTTGGGGTGGAACTTGCATGAAACAACCAGAACATATCTCATCTTTAAGTGGAACAACTACGGGACCTGTTTTCCTCCGTTGTTTTATTCTACGGTAGTGGGTTAAAAATTCTGCGTTCACCATCTTTTCTGCCTCTGCCCTTTTGCTTTCCAGTCCTTTTCTTTCTTGAACGACCTCTTGTAATTCCTGGTCTATTTTATTCTCCTGCTGTCTCAATTGTTGGATTTCTGCTTCGATTCTTTTTTTTGTTTCGAGTGCAAAATGGTTCGCTTCGTCAATTTGATACATAATCTGTATTAATTCTTCTTCTTTTAATCCAACCTGCTTTTTTATTTCATCAATTTCTTTTAACAATGCCTGATATTCCTCGTTCTTCTTTACCCCTTGAAGTTGAGTATCATACTTTTTTATTTGTTCTTGGAGTTGGGCAATACTTCGTTCACATTCACGTTGATTTAAAATTAGCTTTTTATGATTCTTTTCGCTTTCTTCTATTTCTTGAATCAGTTTTTTTTCTTGTATTTTTAATTTGTCTCGTTGCTTTGGTATTTCTTTTTCCTTTGCCAATAAGGATTCTATATGAAGGTCGATATTTTGAAGTTCGAGCAGATTTTTTATTTGAGTTTTCATAATTCCTTTTCCTTTTGTAATTTATAATAAAAAAGCCACAGCAAAAAATTGCTGTGGCTGTTGTGTTCAATGCCTTACCCGAAAGGATTTATATCGGCATGGGATAGATACCACGTTTGGGGTATTTATCCCTAAATCATAAATACGTCGCTGTTTCAATTGTTTTGTTAACATGCTTACATCAGGTAAATTCATTAAAATATTCAATTTTCAATTATCATTCTCGTCATCATCATTGCTAGTATTATACCCATTTGAACCGCACCGTTCAATTGCGATAGTTCCAGTACGAACCAATTCAATAATACCAAAAGACCTCATCATATCTATGAATGCCTGAATTTTCCCTTTGGCACCTGTAATCATAACTATCATTGCTTGTGTACCCACATCAACGACACGAGCACGGAAAATATTACATATTTCAACAACTTCAGCGCGAACTTTGCGGTCTGCTTTTACTTTTATCATAACCAACTCACGTTCGACAAAGGCAGATTTGGTTAAATCCTGAACCTCAATAACATCTACCAGTTTGTTTAATTGTTTTATTATCTGAGATAGCACATTTTCATTTCCGCGCACAGTTACCGTCATACGGGATATTTCTGGATTTTCTGTTTCACCGACACAAAGACTATCGATGTTATATCCACGCGCACTGAATAACCCTGAAACGCGAGCCAGAACGCCAAAATGGTTCTCGACAAGGATACTAATTGTGTGAGTTTGTTCATGTGTTGTTGTCATGGTTATTATCCCTTCTATTTTAGTTATTTTCTCTTTTGTTAAATTGATTCATTGTTTTTTCAATTCCTTCTAAAACCCAATGTTCAGAAGCGTTAACTGCTGTTTGAATCATTGTTTCCACGGCTGTTATTTCAGCCTCATCAAAAGGCATTAGCACAAAGTCAGCTAAATCCATACTCGGAGATTCGGGTTTACCGACACCCAATCGAAGACGTGGAATTTCATCAGTATGACAACAATCAATAATGGATTGAAGACCTTTATGTCCACCTGAACTTCCTTGTGGACGTAAACGGATTGTGCCTAAAGGTAATTCCACATCATCAAGGACAATCAAAAAGTCTTTTGCGTCAAGTTTATAATAATCCTTTATACTTCGTACAGACTCTCCACTGAGATTCATATATGTAGTCGGCTTCATTAGGCACACTTTCTCATTTCCTATTTTCCCGAACCCTATATGGGCATGAAAATCTTCACGGGAAAGAGTGCAACTTATCTGTTGAGCCAAGCAATCCACAACTCTATATCCTATATTATGTCGTGTTCGTTCGTATTTTTTACCTGGATTTCCTAATCCAACGATGACTTTCATTATTAGTGCGTTCCAGAATAAAAGTTTGAAACATAATAAAATAAAAAGCATCTTTAAACTTTTCATTTTGAAAAGTCAAGATGCTATAAAAACCATGTACCTCAGACAAAAATAAATAAAAAGATTGATTATTCCTTTTCTTTCTCTTCAGCTTCTTCTTTTGCCTCTTCGGCTTCTTCTGGTTTCTCTTCTTCAGTAGCCATCTTTGCTTCCATAGTCCGAGGCACATGGACAGATACAACCACACGTTCAGGTTCCGTCAATATTTTTACACCTTCGGGTGGAATAACATCTGAAACATGGATAGCATGTCCTAATTTTAATGTAGTAACATCAACCTCAATATGTGATGGAACTTGAAGTGCAAGGCACTCGATATCTACCTCTCGAAGCTGATGGTCTAAAACGCCACCCATTTTTACACCTTCGGACTGCCCTACAAGAATAATCGGAACAGCGGTATGTATTTTTTGGTCTAAACGTATTTTTTGAAAATCAACATGTAAGATGGAATCAGTAACTGGATGACGTTGAATGTCTTTTATAATCGCTGGTGAGTCTAAGAATGAATTCCCTTCTACCTCTAATTTTACAATAGGATGTTTCCCTTCTAAATGACTGAGCATTTTGGTGAAGGTACGTGCATCCATCTTAAGTAAGACATTTTGTTCTTTCATTCCATAAAGGACTGATGGAATATTTCCCTCTTTACGCACCTTCTTTGCATGACTTTTCCCCTCACCAGAACGAACTTGAACTTTAATTGTTGGGATTTCCATAATTTTTTCTCCATACATGTTTATAAATGTTGTGTTAAAAGACTACTTACAGATTGTTCATTGTGGATATTCTTTATAGCCTTAGCAATTAACGGGGCTAATGTTAAAACCTTAAATTTTCCCGTATCTATAGCTTCTGGCTTCAATTCAATGGAATTACATACAAATATTTCCTCAATAGGTGACTCTTGAATAGATTTAATTGCTTTTCCACTTAAAACGGGATGTGTCGCACAGGCACGAACACTTAGAGCACCATGTGCTTTAAGGGCATATGCTGCCTTTACAAGTGTTCCTGCTGTATCTACCATATCATCAAAAAGAATCGCATGGTATCCTTCAACATCACCAATAATATTCATTACTTCGGACTGGTTTTCCTTTGGACGTCTTTTATCAACAATAGCCAGAGGTAAACCCAGTCTTGATGCAAACTCTCGGGCTCGTGCGACACTGCCCATATCTGGAGATACCACTACAAAGTCATTATTAAAATGCTGTTTAGAAAACTCTTCAACGAAAACGACATCACCTCGTAAATGATCCAAGGGAATATCAAAGAAACCTTGTATCTGTCCACAATGTAAATCAACTGTTAAAACTCGATTCGCCCCAGCGGCTGTTATTAAATTGGCAACCAACTTGGCAGTAATTGGAACCCTTCCTTTATCTTTTCGGTCCTGGCGTGCATAGCCAAAATAGGGGATAACAGCAGTTATCCGGTCCGCAGAGGCTCTACGTACCGCGTCTATCATAATCAATAATTCCATTAAATGGTCATTAACAGGGGGACAGGTACTATTCACTAAAAAGACATCTCTTCCCCTCACATGCTCACAAATTTGAACCTGAACCTCTCCATCACTAAAACGGTCAACAATCGCTTTGCCCGGAGTGGTTCCTAAATACTCACAGATACTTTCTGTAAGTTTTCTGGATGCATTACCAGAAAAAATTTGTAAATCACCCGCACATGTCATATAACGCTCTCATCATAATTAATTTTGAAAGTTAACAAAAAATATTTATAGAAAAAAATGGCTGGGGCGGCTGGATTCGAACCAACGAATGCCGGGACCAAAACCCGGTGCCTTACCAACTTGGCGACGCCCCAATCGTAGGATAAAAGTATATAAAAAAATCTACCTTTTTTTCAAATCTATATCGATTTCTAATAAATATGATTCAGAATAAAAAACTGGCGTCCCCAAGGGGATTTGAACCCCTGTTGCCGCCGTGAAAGGGCGATGTCCTAGGCCAGGCTAGACGATGGGGACGCAAAAACATTAAAAAATTGGAACTATATTTTACCAAAAATAAGTTCATTTTTTCAAATAACCATTTTTTATGCGGGTTCCATACATAGAAACAGTTCTCAAAAAAATGGTTAACTTGCAAAAAAAACCTATTTTTGGTATGCTATTATTCATATTTATTGTGGGCGATTAGCTCAGGTGGTTAGAGCGCTGCTTTCACACGGCAGAGGCCACTGGTTCAAGTCCAGTATCGCCCACCATGTTTTTTATAAATTGATTAAACAATAAATTGTTTTTGTTTTTAATCTTCTCGAAATAAAATTAATTTTTATTCCTGTCTTGTTATCTTTATTCGGACTATGTAAAATTAAAAAAATTAGATGAAGAAGCGATATTATTATTTAGTGTTTCATAATGCTTTAATAACAATGTAAATTATATGTCTCCAGTTTTTACTTCCCTATGCAGAAGGAGGAGAAAATTATATCTAACAATTCTTCTGTGGCAGTTTCACCTGTAATTTCACCTAATGCATGAAGGGCTTCGCGTAGTTCAAAAGCTATCAATTCTGGTGATAATTCTTTTTTTTGAATACAATTTTCAACACATTTTTTGGCTCTTAGTAAACTGTGTTTTTGATGTTCATGAGAAAGGATAATATCTTCTGATATTTCTTGTTCTCCTAAAAGGACTGTCACTAATTCTTTTTCCAGTTCGTCTATTCCAACACCTGTCTTTGCTGAGGTGTAAACGATGGTCTTGATGTTTTCTAAAAGTAGAGGAGGTATCTCAGGATTTTCATTTAAATCCGTTTTGTTTACTACTAATAATACTGTTTTATCCATATTTTCTTTCAACGATTTGTATAGTTGAACATCTTCATTATTTATATTGGTTGCATCGACGACAAATAGAATAGTGTAAGCATTCTCAACGGCTTTCCATGCTCGTTCGATGCCTTCTTTTTCTATGGGTTCTGAAACTTCTCTTAGTCCCGCGGTGTCAATTAAACGGACGGGGACACCTCCTAAGGACACATATTCTTCCAGATGGTCACGTGTCGTGCCTGGATAAGGTGAAACAATTGCACGGCTTTCTTGGAGCAGAGCATTGAACAAACTCGATTTTCCCACGTTCGGTTTCCCTGCAATAACGACAATGACCCCTTCTCGTATAATTTTCCCTTTTTCTGTGGTTTCGGAAAGATGTTCCATGTCAGAGGATAAATGCTTAAGGGAATGAATAGACTGTTCCCAGATTTCTTTCGGTATGTCCTCTTCTGGAAAATCGATTATAGCTTCAACCTGAGCCAATATGGTTTTAATTTGGTCACTATATGTTTGAATTTTTTCTGAAAGGCGTCCTTCAAAGGCAGAACGGGATAATTCAAGTGATTTTTTTGTCTTGGCAAGTATCTGGTCTAAAACAGCCTCTGCTTGGGTTAAGTCCAATTTTCCATTTAGGAAGGCTCGTTTAGTAAATTCTCCCGGTTCCGCAATACGTGCGCCTTTTTTTAGAAGAGCATTAATAATCGTTTTTAATATGAGCATGTTTCCATGTGCTTGAATTTCGACGACATCCTCACCAGTATAAGAATGGGGAGCCTTCATTATTAGGATAAGCACGTTGTCGATAATTTTTCCATGCTCATCTATAACCTTACCTGTGACTAAGCCCCTCTTGATTTCGGATATATTAATTTTCCCATCTGGCTTGAAAAGAGTTGACACGATAGGTATGGCGTCGGAGCCACTGACGCGAATGATACCTATAGCACCTATCCCTAATGGGGTACAGATAGCAGTAATTGTATCATCTCTTAATTCATACCCCATTATGTTTCCCTTCTTGGAATAGAATAATTTTTAGATAGAATATTACTCTGAAATCTGGCCAGGTTCTGTGTCATCGCTATAAGGAGACCTACCTGGATTTCTCCTTCTCCAATCAGGTCTGTAGTCTCTTCTTCCACCACGTCTATCATTTTGTCTTCTACCACCGGGATAACGATTGGTATTATCTCGCCTATTGTCCCGTCTATCACGTTGGAAACGGTTTCGTGGACGATATTTAGGAGCAATAACTACACAGCGATTATCACCCTTTCCAATGCTAAATGTCTCTACGGTATTATCATCTTGGAGGGTAAGGTGAATAACACGCCGTTCATGAGGAGGCATTGGTGAAAGTTTAATTTTCCGTCCCGACTTGCGAACCCGTTCAGCATAATTTAAGGCTAATTGTTTTAGGGATTCTTTCCGTCTTGCAAGATAATTCTCTGTGTCAACAACGAATTTTTCAATAGATTCATTTTCTTCCGCACCAGAAACAATTCGGTTGATAATGAACTCTATCGCCTCAAGATTAGAACCTTTTCTGCCGATAAGCAATGCCCCTTCCTGTGACTCAATGTCTAATTTGGGAGTTCCCTCTTTAGTGCGAACAAATCGAACTTCAGCCTCTATTCCCATCTTCTGCAAAATTTCTTTTAAGAGGGATGCAGTTTCATTACCTTGAGCATCAGTAATGCTAACTTTACTTGCTTTTTCTTTTGAATCTTTTTGGGCTTGTTGTTCTTGGTTCGCTGTTTTTACTTCTTCTTTCTCAACTTTTTGAGTTTTTTGAGAGGCAGTGCTGGATGTCGATTTTGTTTGAACTCGGTCAGACGCTTTCTCTTTGCTCTTAACTTGTTTTGCTGTTCCTTTTTCCGATTTCTCAGAGGGCTCTTTTGATTTTTTGCTCTCCGGTTTCACTTCGGGGGCTTTACTTGTGGTGATGCGTACTTTTGCAGGGCGTGCGCCAATCCCTAAGAAACCCTTACTCCCTTCATCAAGCACTTCGATGCTGTCGGCATCTTCTAATTTGATACCCAATTCTTCCAGTGCCTTTTGCTTGGCTTCTTCAAGTGTTTCGCCTATAGATTCTACTTGTCTCATGGCACATTCTCCATCATAAATTTTACGGGTTAGTGTTTTTATTTATCAATAAACTGCTGTATATTAAGCTATTTATCATCTTCATTAACTTTCCTCTGTTTTAATTTACGTTCTCGACGTAATTCCTTTGCCCACTGCCGTTTCTTTTCCTGTGCAGCAGTATAAAAATGCCTCCGTGCGGAGGGTGTTTTCCGAGGCGTTATATCTACATCTTTTGTCGGGATAATGTAATTTTGAGCAATTCCTAACAATGTGCTTACCAGAATATATAAACTTAATCCCGATGCCATGTTATAACAGATAAGTGTAAAAAATATCGGCATGATATTCATCATAATCCGCTGTTGTGGCGTTTGAACTGCGGTAGCACCTGGTGTCAATTTCTGACTTAAGTACATTGAAATACCCATCAATATTGGTAATAAATTAATACTTTCTAAATGACCACCACTAAATGGGAAAGGAATCGAGAACGGTAAATTTATTAATCGGTCTGGTTGGGACATGTCATTCATCCAGAAGATAAAAGGGGCACCTCTTAACTCTACCGCACTCCAGAGCATTCGATAAAGAGCGATAAAAACTGGTAACTGAAGGAATAAGGGGAGACAACCACCCAATGGATTAACACCCCGTTCACGATAAAGTTCCATCATCCTTTTTTGTAGTTCCTGTTGATTATCACCAATTTCCTGTTTTAATTTTTCTATTTCTGGTGCCAGTTTTTGCATCTTCTTCATACTAACCATGCTTTTCCATGTCAATGGAAAAACGACCAATCGAACAAGGATGGTGAGTAGAATAATAGCCACACCATAATTTGGTATCGTCCATTCATAAAAGAAATTCAAAATACCGAGAAGGATTTTTGCAAATTTGTCCATAACTTTAACAGAGGTGAAAAATTCCCACACCTGGTCTAATCCTGTCCACGCTTTCGCAAGAAGAGAACCACGATTAGGACCAACATAGGCTTTTATTAAAAATTCCTGTGTTTCCCCTGGCGAGACTTGACATTGTGTTACACCAACGCCGACACGGAAATGTCTCGGTCCTCCTGTTATCCACCCTTGAGCCCCGTTAAATTCAGGTTTCATAGCAATAACGAAGTAAGCACTTCGAATTGCAGTCCACCTTAAATCATAAACCCTCTCTAAAAAAGCTAATGGGTCAGGTTTTGGAGTAAATTTTGATGTTACATATCTCAGGAGTTCACCTTTTCGTTCAAAGATGACTGTCTGTGGTATTCCTTTATTATTATCTCCCGACTTTACGTTAGGACCCCAGTTTAGAGAGAACACCGGATTTACACGATTTTGCTCCTCTGCTGGAAATATACTTGTTGCGAGATTGGAGATTCGAATACGCACATCTAATGTAAAAGGAGATTCGCCGAAGGAAAATATTTTTTCAACTTTTATATATTCAGGGATAGTATATGAAAAATGAGCAACATGCTCTTTATCATCAACTTGCACATCCCAAATTTTTGTATCTAAGACATCTGCTAATGGATGGTCGTGGAAACGTAGTCCAAAGGGGTATACTGAGTCCTTGTCTGGTGTATTCCTCCAAATTGGGATAAGCTGAACTAAATCATTGCGATTGGGCTTTAAATAGATATTTAGGTATTTAACCCGTGCTCCGACTCTGGTGAAAATGATTTCCATGTCATCCTTTGACAAAAGAACTTTAGTCTGTTCTTCATCAATGGAATCAGGTTCAGGTGGTAAATTTATTTCGGTAAGTGAGGTTTTTTCTGTTTTCTGGTCTACATTCTGTTTATCGTTAACAGCAGTATGTTTCTCGCTAACTTCTAAAGGAGCTGTATTGGCACCCTCAGAAGTTTTGGTTTTGTCTTCTGGGGTGGTTTTGGGAGGGTTGGGAATAAAAAAGTAACTCCAAACAACCACAATAGCGGTGAGTAATAATAACCCTATTATTTGGTTTTGGAATACTTTTTTATTATCATCATCTCCAAACATGTTCTAAAACTCCATTACATAATATACGGTATTAACTCATTGGAGGGTACTGCTACTACAATCCGATATGAAGTGAAAATACTATGAAAGGGGACTTTTATAGGAGTGATGCTTCTTACAGCTAAGGAATTCCAGAGGAACAGGGTCATAACCACCTTTGCAAAAAGGTTGACATCTTAAAATCCGCCAGATAGTTAATATTATTCCTCTGATAAATCCATATCGCTGGAAAGATTCGATGGCATAATTTGAGCAACTCGGGTAAAACCGACAGTGTTGCCCTAATAAAGGAGATAACCCCTTCTGATAAGCTTTAATTAATAAAATTGCAACTTTAGCCATCGAGAATCTCCGCCGTTTTAAGGAGTTGTTCCAGCTCTGCATCAATCTGTTGATGGTCCCAGTTCGAAACTTCAGGGCGGGCAACTACAATCAAGGTTCCACTTTTCAAAAAACGTGGCCGATTGAGTCGGTAATACTCACGAATATATCTTTTAATTCTGTTTCTTTCCACCGACTGTCCTACCTTCTTTGAAACTACAATTCCCAGTTTGTTGCCCGACACTTCATCGGAAAACCAGTAGCAAACCAAACCTTTCCCCGAAAATCGCTTTCCCTTCTCAAAAACATACTCGAAATCCTTTTTCTTTCGAAGTCGATATTCTTTGGAAAAGCTGAATTGACGGGGCACAATTTATTTCACCCTCCATGGTATTGTTTATTAATATTTTTTCTCAACACGGTCTGATACCGTTAAATACTTACGACCCTTTCTACGACGGGCACTTAATACCGCTCGACCCCAACGGGTTGCCATACGAGCACGAAAACCATGGGTTCTTAACCTTCGTGTAGTTGATGGTTGATACGTTCTTTTCACTCGTGACTCCTTTTACTTTTGATACTCATTAAAAATTTAAATTTGTTATATATCTCTTAAAAATATTATCCCCTTAATAAATTTAATGTTTCAATCGCAAATTAAGATATTTATTATATAATCTTTATGTATATCATTTCAAATATAAAAATTATGGATTCAAATTTACTTATAGGTAAGATAATATAAAAAGGAACCTAACATTTTATATATTTGAGTTATAGTATAGTAGTAAAAAATGTTGTTTTAAAAATCTACTGTTTTCTCATCAATACCATAAAATATTAGAATTTGCAATAATAAATTGAAATTCTTGTTCTAATAATGTATTATTCCTATTAAGGAAATATGAAAAAAACTTAAAATTAATAATTATGAAATTAAATAACATGAAAATAATTTAGTCCTATTTAATTAAATTGAGGGAGACCTCTATGGCAGAATTTATTATTGGAACAGGTCAGACACCTACAGTTCGTGTTATTGTGAAGGTTATAGAAGAACAGATCCGTTTGAAAGAAGGGATTCCACGTTTCATTCTTGCAAAAGCGAATAATATGGAGTTTGAAGCAGAGCGGGATGATTTTCAGGGGGATTTTACGAGATGGATTCTTCGGATGCGAGTTCCAGAAGCGTGTCTTGTGCGGATTTTAGGCGTTGTAAAAGAGAATTCGGCTGTGTGTTCTGCAGAACGGCAACAAGAATGGCTCATTGTTTCTACACGCGATGAGGTGACACCAGCAAGCCTTCCAAAAGTATTTGAAGCAATTGATAAAGTCTGTCAGTGTATTACCCTTCCGGAGGTATGGAAAGTTCGCGGGGACCGTTACCGAATTGACCGGATTAGTCCAGAACTTCTATTTCAAGCGATGATTCAATACAAAGCGAGTGATGTGCATTTATCCCCTGGGGAATGTCCGCTGTTTCGTGTCGATGGTGATATGAAGCATTCCGAGTTGATGGGACCATTATCGGCAATACAGATATTAGATTTAATCCGACAAATTATCCCCGACCGCTACCGCGAAGAATTCGAAAAGTCCAATCAGACCAGTTTTAGTTACCATCAAGCAGGACTTGGATATGCTCGTGTATCTGCCTTTTATAAAATGGGTGCACCTCATTGCACTTTCCGATTTTTACCTGAACGAATACCTTCCTTTGAAGAATTGAACATCCCCAAAAATACAATGTTGGAAATTGCAGATATAAATCATGGGCTTGTCTTAGTAACAGGGATGACAGGTAGCGGAAAGACTACCACAGTCGCAGCGGTAATTGATTGGATAAATACACATAAGTCATATCACATTTTGACAATCGAAAATCCAATTGAATATGTTCATGTAAATAAAAAATCCGTTGTTTCACAAAGAAATATGGGTGATGACGTGTTAACATTTAATGATGCGGTAACAGGTGCACTCCGACATGACCCAGATGTCATTGTTATTGGTGAAATGAGAGACCCAGATACCATTCGCTCTGCAATTAATGCGGCTGCGACAGGACATTTAGTTATCAGCACCCTGCACTCAAATACTGCTTCCGAAGTCATCAATCGAATCGTCAGTTTTTTTGACCCTTCTGAAAGAGACCTCGTCCGATTGCAGTTAAGGGATTGTATACGATGTATTATCTGCCAGCGTCTTATTCCTAAAGTTGGTGGTGGTCGTATACCTGCCCTTGAGATTATGTATAATGACATCAAAGCTATTAATGATGGTGTTCTTTCAGGGGATACAGACCTTATCCGCGTCGGGATGCAACAAACAGTATCCCATTCCTTTATTTTTGAACAGTATATCCACAAAATGTATAAGCAGGGGCTTATTACGCTTGAGCATGCCCGAGAAGCAGTAACAGACCGTAGTACCTTTGACCAACTTCTTATGGGTACCTACTCCGTGCCACGACTTGACTCAATAAAGGGTAAAGGTGAACACGAGGCATTCAAGGTATAATTTCTTACTTATTTTGTTCATGAGTATTTTGTAAAATCCTTCCAACTGATAATAATTATTATAGGGAAAATGTAGTAAATGAAAATAAAAAATAAGTACATATCTAATCTCTTTGCTTTTTTCCTTGGATGTATATTCTTACTATGTATCCTTAATCTATTATTTATACTTATCTCGCAGAATGGTTAACACAGGATTTGAAATTAAAAGGGCTCATTCCTTAACTGTCTTCAGCGTTTAAATGATAATTAACACTTATAAAAAATAAGTGAAATTTAACTAAAAAATTTTAAAACGCCTCTCGACAAAATGCTGTAATTGTATTATAAATCCCACCTCTATTTAATACATTTGCGATTACTAAATATTTCTGTTTAATAATATGTAAACCCATTATTAATCATGAAAAGACTTAATAAAAATGAAAAAATATTTATCTAATATTCTCGCTTTTTTATTTGGGTGCTTCCTATTAGCATGTATTTTTTTAACCGCAGAACTTATTTGTAGATTATTTCTTTTCGAACATGAAAAGATAACTATCCATGAAGAACCATCTATCTTAATACCAGATTCAAAGCTTGGAAGAAAATTAAGACCTGATGTAAATGGCTATTGCAAAATACAGAAAGGAGAAAAACAAGTAATATATCATTATACAATAGATGAAAAAGGACGAAGAATTACCCCTCAGGAGGAGAATAGTCAAAAAACAAAACTTGCTCTCTTTTTCCCATGTTCTTATACTTTTGGGGTTGGTGTAAATGATGATGAAACCTTTCCTTCATACTTTGCAAAACTTAATCCTACAATAAAAGTCTATAATTACGGAATGCCCTCAGGTTCCCCTCAACAAATGTATCTAAAAGTATCAGAGCCTGACTTTTTTACTGAGGTCGAATCTCTACCATGCTTTCTTGTCTACCTTTTTATTCCACACCATTTGGATAGAGTATCAGGAAAGTTTAATTTAATAGGTAGTTGGGGAAGACGCTTACCTTGTGTTGTACTTGAAAAGGATGAACTTTCGTATAAAGGACTCTTTATGGAAGTATACCCGATGCAATATCTACTTAGCAGGCTGATTAACTCATCAGTATTGATGAAAAAAATATTTTTTATATCACAACATGATATGAAATTGGAATATAAGGATGAAGATATTATTCTGTTTGTAAAAATATTGGAAAAGACAAAAGATATCCTCTCCACTTATTTTCCAGAATTGCATTTTGTCTTTTTATTCAATCCGGGAAGTTCAAATGCTATCCCTTTATTAAGGAATTATCTCTCAGATTTGGATAAATTTATCGTTATTGATTTCTCTGTCGATGAAGATAAAAGTAAAATTGTTAACTCATTAATTGAGAAAAATGAATATTTAGGAATTGACGGCCATCCTACTCCTAAAACCAACCAGATAATGGCAGAATGGTTAACACAGGATTTGAAATTAAAAGGGCTCATTCCTTAACTGTCTGTAAAAATTAAAATAGAAATTAACGCTTATAAAAAATGAGAGAAATTTAACTAAAATATCTTTAAATTTTGATTTGGGTAGGGTACCATAAAAAAGCAGATTTTTGATGATAAAATTCATCCAAAATTAAATCAAATCAAATCAATTTGACAATAATTGCCTCATAAGTCAATTGTTATCAATAAATTATGAAAATATAAAAAAATTTAAAATCCTCTTGACAAAAGACTATAATTGTATTATAATAATAATACAATAATACATAAGGATTAAAAATATGATTCGAATTAATACTCATGATGGAACACCGATATACATCCAGATTGTTCGGCAGTTCAAATATCTCATTGCGACAGGCTCTTTAAAAGCGGATGATGAATTACCTCCTGTCCGTATATTAGCTCAACAATTGCTTATCAATCCAAACACAGTTGCAAAGGCATATCGGGAATTAGAAAATCAAGGGTTGATATATACACGTCAGGGTGCTGGAACGTATGTTGCCCCTCTAAGGGTATTGTTTTCAGAAGAAGAACGATGTCGAATCCTCTATGAGCATATTGATTCATTATTAGTTTCAGCAAAACATCTTAATTTTTCTTTACCCCAATTGATAGAACTTATTCAAAAACGAAGTGAAAAAATAAAACTTAATATAGATAAGGAGAAAGACAATGATTAAATCATCAGAAGCTATTAATGATTCAATAATTGTTAAAACAGAAAAATTAAATAAAACATTTGGCAAAAAGATAGCCTTAAAAAATGTATCCATAGAAGTGCGTCGTGGTCGAGTATTTGGTTTGGTTGGGGAGAACGGAGCTGGTAAAACGACGTTAATCAATCATATATTAGGAGCATATTACGCAGAGGAGGGTTCGGTACTTGTATTTGGTTTGAACCCTGTTCTACATCCGAAGGAAGTGTTGAGTCGTATTGGGTATTTATCCGAGACACGGGATATGCCACGTTGGATGCGGATAGAGCAGTTTATCCGCTATATGTCTGCTTTTTATCCGAGTTGGGATATGGAGTATGCGTATCGGTTGTTGGAGCAATTTGAATTAGACCCGAAGCGGAGGATACGAGCATTATCGCGAGGGGAGTTAGCGAGGACGGGTTTATTGGTAGCGATGGCACATCGGCCGGACTTATTGTTATTGGACGAGCCGTCGTCGGGTTTAGACCCAGTGGCACGGATGGACATATTATCTGCGGTGGTTCGTTCGGTAGCGGAGGAAGGTCGAACGGTGCTATTTTCTTCGCATTTATTGGACGAGGTAGAGCGGGTTGCAGACGATGTATGCATGATTCATCACGGGCATGTTGTGTTAAACGGCGGGTTGGATGAGATACGGAATCGGTTTCATATATATGAAGTTCAAAAATCTGGCGAGGACGCAGATTTTGAGACGATTTCGGGTGTTGTCCGTGTTCTAAAGTTAGGGCATGGTTATCAGGTGTTATATGAAGGGGACATTGAAGAAGGCAAGTCAAAAATCCAGCAGAAAGGTGGGGTTATCATCAATATTCAGCCTCCATCATTGGAAGATGTGTTTATAGCGTATGTTAAATGCCATAAAAAGGAGGTAAACCTATGAAACTTAATTCCCCATGGAAAGCACTATTTTGGGAAGAATTCTATATTTCAGGGTCTATATCTTTTCTACTTTTATTTATTGGTTTAGCATTGGCATTTATTCAGAAGTATCTTGACCCGCACGTTACATATTATTTGAGTGATATTGATATATTTACCTATGCATTGCCAGGGCTAAATGGGTTATTAATTTTGCTTGTGCGTGGGAATTTTGGTGAACTTCGGACTGGATATCAGAAACGATTATTTTATTTGCCGATTAATGTTTTTTTACCAGTAACATTAATTTTATTTTTACGATTGGGGCTCCTCTTATTCCACGTTTTTGTCCTAAGAAGTGTATGTATATATTTATTTTTTCCACGTAATAGTTTTGTTGGATATCAGATATTTAATCACATTTTTGACCGCTTTTTTTTGATTAATTTAGCAACGGATGGAAGTCTGTTTCTATTCTTACAATTATTTGTCTGGTTATTCCACTATTCAAAACCGATTTTCTATATATTAATAATCTTAATTGTGGCTATTGTTTTACGTATTGATAGTGAATTTTTATCTATTTATTCGTTTGGATATTATTCCTATTTAACGATTCGTCGGTTCTTTATTTCACATCCACTTGTAACTCTTGCAATATCCGTTGCTTTTGTATACCCAGCCAGTTTACTCATTATAAAATGTTATAGACATAATATACTTGTTGACTTTCTAAGTGTAGCACCAAATCTCACATTTTTAAATCCATTTAAGTCACGTACTTCAAGAATAAAACCATTTAAATCTGAATTTTCATCAGTTTTTTGGTACGAACTACATTATCACAAACTATTCTTACTCAAATGGACATTCCTTCTATGGTTGGCGGTTAACTTATATTCGTGGTTTGATGTGAATGACAGATACGGCAATTGGATGTATACCGATTTTAACTATGTTTTCAAATACTTTTTAAATACCGCCTTTATAAAGGCACCGTTTATCGCTTTATGCCTTGCAAGTATTTATTGCTATTTGCGCTATACATTACGAATGGGGAAAGAACATGAAAAATATTCCGGGCTTACAAAGCATGTGCCTATCAATGAATATTATTCAGTCTTTGCTTATTTATCAGTATTATTTATCGATGTTCTTTTTGCGGTGGGGTTTGTATTTGTATTAAATGCAATATATATTGCTACAGGGAAACCCTTTTCTTATGTAGAGTCCTATCCCTTATTAAGTAATCTTGGTATCACATTCCGAAACATACTTCATCAACCTATATACCTTTCAATAACAGGGATTATTGAGACACTATCAATTTTTATCTTATCTTACCTCACACTATCCTTTTTGTTATGGGCAATTTTGGCATGCAAAGAAATTCTACCTGTTTTAGGTGGATGGCTTTTACTTTATGGTTATTCCGATTCCATCCTTTTCACTCTCGAAAGACTCACCATGAAAAAGGATTGGGTTTGGCATGACGTTGCGGTTTATCTTTTCAATAAAATTCAGTTTTTAGTTCATATTTTACATCCAATAGAGGCAAATTATCTTTTCCTGATTTATATTCTTTGTCTGTTCTTAATACTTCGAGTTTACCAAATGAAACTTCTCAAAAAGACAGACTGGCTTTATGTGTTATTTCTTTTTACAATTATTTTTGTAAGTATATATCCGTGGAATTATAAGGTCGATTCTATCCGCGAACAGTTATGGCTGATGAAGTTATATATCGGCTTCACTATTGTTCTGCTTCTTCCTTGGCTGTCGGTTCTATTACGTTTCTTCGGTTTCCGTTGGCATCGATTTTGGAAACAACCTAATTTTGCAATCATATTCTCGCCAAATCAATTACCAAGATTCTTCTGGAGAGCTAATATTGTATTTTTCGTAGCACTTCTATTTATCTTTATCAATCGTGTGGATATATGGAAGTACCTAAATTATTCAACCCAACCAGTAACATTTTCTTATACTTCTACTTCCGTTGATGCTATATCAAAGAAGATTCCTGATGATGAAAACGTAGCCTTAAAAATTATGGAATTGTTTCCACTCTACGATGAAATCGTCAAAGATTATGAATCCGCAAATCCGAACACATGTAATTTTGTGTTCATGGTTGATGGTTGTGTTGGTTATAGGCAATGCTGGACACAATTTATGAAAACAGAAACGCCTTTGCCTGGTCTCGTATACACTGCAAGTAAAAATTATCATGAAACATACGGAACCAGAATCACATCAAGACTTCACGAGATTTTGAAGCACGATGTGACGAAAAGCCAGTATCCCATTGATTTAATACAAGAACCAGATTATAAGGAATTTGACCCTTACGTGAAACTAAACATGTTCGCTGGTGAACTTGTTTTAGAGGCACTATTAAAAGGTGTTGATGGGGATATTAACGGGATGATAGACGTATTAAAAGACGTGTCTACCCTTGTTAAAACAATAGATATTGACTCTAAAATAAATTTCCATCGCGATTGGATAATGCTCAAAATTGCTGGATTTTGTGAGTGGTATTTAAATCATATTGATGTGCCAGAAGAGGTTATTAAGAAATTTATAGAAATTCTTGATGAAGTTCCATTGGAAACATGCGATTATAAAATAACACGATTAGAAATGGGAAGAAAAAGATTGTTTAAGTTAGCAAATTCACCAAAAGAATATTGGTCAAAATTTATTAAAATTAACAAATCTGAAGTGCGTCGATTGTCATCATTGGCTAATACTCCTGAAACGTTATATGAGAGATGGATGGCAAATATTTTTATGCAAGAAGACCTTTGCAATGCCATAGAAGAAAAGTATTTAAGTGTTTTAGATTTATTAGGTTTGAGATTGTATGAACGGAGAGAAACAGACAGATGCTTCGATGGCTTTATTCAGCTTTGGGAGTTTGTAAAAGAGAATGGTTATGTGGATCATGAACAATTAAAGAATTTATCGAAATTTTTCATCTACAGTTATATAAATTACCCATTAGAGGAGTATAGACCCCGCACTTATCACTTCAAAGATGATATGTATGCAAAAGTTAGATATTTAGTTATAAAAACTGCATTAGCTACAGAATTGTATCGTCTACAGCATAATACCCTCCCTCCAAATTTAGAGGTACTCTTTCCAAAGTATATGAATGAAGTTCCTTGTGACCCTTGGAATAATGGTTTTCCTCTGACAATTCGAAAGTTAAATAAGACAGGTTTTATTGTTTATAGTTATGGAGATGATGGTTCTGATGATGGGGGAGGTATAGTGACAGGTAAATATTTTTATGCGCCGAATATGCCCGTAAAACAATACGAAGATATTGTCTCAATCATATATCCATTAGATATGCGGACTCAGCCTTTTTATTCTTATGCTTTTCAACCAAAAAAAGAGTATGAATAGGAAAAATAATATGGAGAATATTTTTCAATCAAAAGATGATATAGTAATAGAGACTAAAGGACTTGCAAAATGTTTTGGCAAAAAGGTAGCCTTAAAAAATGTATCTATAGAAGTGCATCGTGGTCGGGTATTTGGTTTGGTTGGGGAGAACGGAGCTGGTAAAACGACGTTAATCAATCATATATTAGGAGCATATTACGCAGAGGAGGGTTCGGTACTTGTATTTGGTTTGAACCCTGTTCTACATCCGAAGGAAGTGTTGAGTCGTATTGGGTATTTATCCGAGACACGGGATATGCCACGTTGGATGCGGATAGAGCAGTTTATCCGCTATATGTCTGCTTTTTATCCGAGTTGGGATATGGAGTATGCGTATCGGTTGTTGGAGCAATTTGAATTAGACCCGAAGCGGAGGATACGAGCATTATCGCGAGGGGAGTTAGCGAGGACGGGTTTATTGGTAGCGATGGCACATCGGCCGGACTTATTGTTATTGGACGAGCCGTCGTCGGGTTTAGACCCAGTGGCACGGATGGACATATTATCTGCGGTGGTTCGTTCGGTAGCGGAGGAAGGTCGAACGGTGCTATTTTCTTCGCATTTATTGGACGAGGTAGAGCGGGTTGCAGACGATGTATGCATGATTCATCACGGGCATGTTGTGTTAAACGGCGGGTTAGACCAAATTAAATCTCAGTATCATATGTTCGGAATAAGACCAAAAAATGGTGACTTACAATTGAATAATATCCCAGGAGTAATTCGAGTAAGCAAAATGGGGTATAGATATCAGGTAATGTATGAAGGGAGTGAAGACAAAGGAAAAGAGGAGATACAGAAAAAAGGTGGTGACATTATAGACATTACTACTCCATCGTTAGAAGATATTTTTATTGCTTATGTAAAAAAACAGGATAAGGAGTTGAATCATGAAATTTAATTCTCCATGGAAAGCATTATTATGGGAAGAGCTCTACGTAGGGGGTAGTATTGTATCGGTTGTCTTAGGGTCATGTATATTAATTTCTTTATTACAGAGAATTTTCGTGTCATTACCTTTTATTCACTGGCAAGATGTAGACCTCCTTTGTTATATAGTTGTATATGTTACTTCTTTTCTTCTACTCTTACAGATAGGCAATTCAGGAGAGATGCATATTGGCTTTCCACGTCGAATTTTAACCCTTCCAGTTACACCTTACTTGCTTGTATCAGTATCATTACTGACAAGATTTATTTTGATTATAGCAGTTACTGTTCTATGTAGGGTTGTATTAGGATATGGTCTACTTCTCAATACACCGTGGAACGTAAGTACATTCAATGACTTCTACTACTATGGTGATTTTTCAAAAAAAATTCCATTTGAAGTCCTATTTTATGTGCATCTTATTTACCCTTGTTTTATACATGGAATTGTATATTTAACGGTTCAGTTTTTATGTTGGCTCTTTATTTTTTTCCCAGTCTTAACAGGGTTACTTGGCCTCGTTTTCACATGTGCTGGCATTACATTATTTATTATTAACTACAGAGTTTTGTTTGATGTATTATCCTTATTTGTGGGCTATGTACCTTTTACTAATTCATTTTATGAAACCATAATAGTAATGCCCACATTCTATTTTATCCTATTCATTATATTGTCTATCATATACTTCCTTATTATTTGGTTTTTAAGCATAAAAATTGTCTCACGAATAAGGTCAGGGGTTAGAGAACAATTGGAAACCTTAATCCCTTCTCGATTAATAGGTGTTCTGACATGGGCAAACCCAGAACTGTTTATCAAAAGATTCCCTAATCCAAGGATTGCTCAAATCTGGTTTGAATTAAAAGATACTGGTTTTATTATCCCACGATGGACTTTTATCTTTTGGGGCTTCCTATCCATATTTTATGGTCTAATTTTATTTACTGTGATGTATGTCGGCAAGAATTTTAGACCTTTCTATTTCGGTTATCCTGATTTTGTATTTCTGATATTCCCTCTTATCGCCTTGTTATTAGCTGGGGTTGTCTGGTACTTAAAAGTTAGTCGGCCAATGAAAAGAAAATTTAAAGAAGGAGTATTCCAGTTATCTCAGTTACCTTTAACTCGTAAAGAACGAAGTTATGTACATTTGCTGGCTGGAAATATCAACCTATTTATTATCTTACCGATTATCTGGCTTATTACGTTTATATATCTTTATATAGTGATTAAAACACACGTTTTCCCTACACATCTTATTCTTGGAATGGATACATTTATATCTCAGATGCCTTTCTCAAACATGACATATTTTACATTCCCTCTGATAGTATTTGTTACTGGGTTGGTATTATTATCTGGGGTTATTGTATGGCTAATAATGTTTAATCCATCAAGCATATTAATAATATTGCTTGCCAT
>DAOSBX010000009.1:98887-102331 GCA_035361075.1 Candidatus Hydrogenedens sp.
ATTTATTATTATATTGCATTTCGGAACCGTTTATTGGGTAAAAGAGAAAAAGTTATTGTGCCTTCTATCTTTTTCGGCATATTTTTATGTGTTATGCCTTGGTATTTATTAAGACGGGAAAACTTATCGTTGCTTATCAGTACCTATTTATTCCTATCCTCTTTGTTTGCTGGTGCATGGCTTAGAATCTTACTTTACTCTCATGGATTTCACTGGACCTTTAATTTCAAAAATCTTATTCGAAATATTGAAAGAAAAGTAGGGAAAGAAGAAGAGTTGGTTTCGTTTTTACTTATCGGTTACATCTTGCCCTTTGCAGTAGTACTTCTGATTTCACTTACATATATAGGTCCTAATATTAACAAGAAATGCATTGCATATTTTAAAGAAAACTCATTGCCTATAAGTTTGAAGGAGATAGATAAACAATATCATTCTCTTCCTGATGACCAAAACCTTGCTAAAAAATATTTTGATTTAATTCCGTTATGTAACGAGGTGTCTGTAGAAGGTACAAAATATGAAGAAGAGTTCTATAAAAGGATTAACGATAAAATTAAAACTGAAGAAGAGAAAGAATATCTAAAAAAGATTTTATATGACTCATATCATGCGTTATTAAAGAATGAGAAACCTATGCCAGAAATAGTTTATCTGATGTATAAAGATATTGACCAAAAAATTTACAAGAAACTAACCGATAAACTTCATGAAACTGCAGAAAGTGGTTTGACTCAAGGACATTACCCGATTAAATTAACTCAGGGATATTCTACGGAATTGCATCATTTACAATTTTTGAGGGACTATACAAACAAATTAGGATTAGAAGCCGTGTTGAGTGCTATCGATGGTGATTATGAGAATATGCTGAGAGCATTTCGAACTTGTGCATCTATCTATAACTCGTTAGAAAATGAACCCGTTCTTATATCTCAACTTGTCCGTATCTCTATTTTCTGGATTATCTACGGGGATATAGAGTGGATTTTTAATCACAAGGAATTACCAGAAGATGTGCTCATAAAATTAAATGGTATTATTCAAACCTTTGCTATCCCGAGTGAAAAACGTTCAATGTTTAAATCAAGTATGCATTCAGAATTATTAATGGTGCTATCTGAAATCAGTATCTACCAAAAAGAAAGGTTTATGTCACATATAAATTATTGGGCATCATCACGAAAGTATATTTATTATAAAAACATCGTACGACCATGGTTGCCTGTAATCGATACCTTCTACCCAGCAGATATTGAAACACTAATAGTGGTAAATTTATACACAATGTTAAAGAAAGTGCTTACAGATGTTGCACGGGAAGAAAATAGCAACTTGCCCGAAAGAACACTTCTTAACACTTATTCCTCTAATTTAATGGATACAGAAAAGCCTATTTTCCAGACAAGTTCCCCTTACTGGATGTTTTTTACACTTTTTATCGTTTATCCTGCGTTAGAACGTTGTCCAGATTCGGAATTGCGTCATTATGTTTATATCAACCTTGTTCAAACAGGGATTGCCATCGAACGATATCGATTAAGAAACAATCGCCTTCCCGATAATTTACAAGAACTTGTCCCTGATTATTTACCTACTATTCCCAAAGACCCCTATAGAAATGGAAAACCAATTACATACATCAAAGAAGATGATTTCGCATATAAAATATATAGTATCGGAATGGACAAAGAAGATGATGGTGGAATTAGTAAAGACGTGAAAAAAGGAATACGAAATATAAATGAAGGAGATTATGTTTTTTCCATACTCCCGCTAAGTATCCGTCAACAACCAGACGTTTCCCCAGATATATCATTAGTTTCGTACGTTGAAGAATAGTCTCTAATTTATTTTTAAACTCTATTCCCTTTTTAAAAATACAGGTTATGTTTTCATATTTGCTCTTCGTTTTAATAAAATATAACAGGTTACATTCAACATTGGTATTGTTTGTTTCCTGTTTGCGTTTGATTTTTTAGGTTTTTTAATCTTACTATGAGCAACAAACAAATATTTATACATTTAGGAGATACCTATGGGGAATAATGATACACTTGCTATATTTGGTGGAGAACCAGTAAGACCACCCGAAAAAAAATGGCAAACATGGCCTGTATTTGACGAACAAGAAAGAAAAGCCCTTTTAGATATCCTTGAAAGTGGAAAATGGTTTTATGGTGAAAAAGTAAAACAATTTGAAGAAGCATACTCGCGATTTCAAGGGGCACAATATTGTGTCTCATGCAGTAGTGGGACAACAGCATTAGAAATCACATTGCAGGCAATTAATATCAAACCTGGTGATGAGGTCATTGTTCCACCTTATACATTTATTGCAACAGCATCAGCAGTTGTGCGAATGGGAGGTGTGCCCATTTTTGTGGACATTGATGATACATGGTGCATAGACCCCGACCTAATCGAATCTGCCATCACTCCACGAACACGAGCAATAATCCCTGTCCATTTTGGCGGAAGAATTTGCGATATGGATAAAATCAATGCAATAGCAAACGAACATAACCTCACCGTAATTGAAGATGCATGCCATGCCTGGGGAGGTGCATGGGAAGGCAAAGGTGCAGGAACATTAGGCATCGGTGGTGTTTTCAGCTTCCAAATGTCAAAAAATATCACCGCTGGCGAAGGCGGAGCCATCGTAACCAATGAAGAATGCTTCGCAGATTTATGCCGTTCAATTAGCAACTGTGGACGCTCAAAAACAGGTCCCTGGTACTATCATGAACGAGTTGGAACAAATGTCCGAATGAACGAATTCACTGCAGGAATATTATCAGCCCAGTTAAGCAGAGCAAGACAACAATTTTCACGACGCGAAATAAACGGGACATACTTAAATAACGCATTAAAAGACATCCCCGGAATATACCCACAACCTAACAGTAACCGTATTACAAAGAGATGTTACCATCTTTTCTGTATCCGACTGAAAGAAGAAGAATTCGGCTGTTCAAGAGAACAATTTGTTAAATCAGCACAAGCAGAAGGATTGCCAATTTCCGCTGGTTATCCCTATCCAATATACAAGCAACCTGCCTTCCAACAGGCTAATTTTTACGACTATTCAAAAGTATCCTGTCCCGTAGCCGAAGACCTTTGCTACAAAAGTGGTCTATGGCTAACACACCAGATACTATTAGGTTCTGAAGATGATATGGAAGACATCGTCAAAATCATCAAAAAAATTCAAGAACATGCACCCCAACTACGAAAATTAGAGACATAATCCTCTATCACAATTATTGCAAGCACTTCTATTCACCTTTTTTATAATTCTACAATCTACAACTTAAACAACGAATATGAAAAATAAATCAAATTATTACTATAATTATCTTCCAATCTTCTATTTTACATATCTATCTAATATTCTTAACCTACCTACTTCCCAAAACCTTATTCTATTAAAAATTTATTTGA
>DAOSBX010000010.1 GCA_035361075.1 Candidatus Hydrogenedens sp.
CTGGCGTGCCTTCAACTACACCCTCTGGCGTGCCTTCGGGGGTACCTTCTGGCGTACCTTCAATTACACCCTCTGGAATTCCCTCTGGGATGCCTTCGGGTATGCCTTCTCCTTCAGGTACACCTTCACCTTCAACAACTCCTTCACCTTCGGTTACTCCTTCACCTTCGGTTACTCCTTCACCTTCGGTTATTCCTTCACCTTCGGTTATTCCTTCACCCTCAGGGCATGGTCCTGTTGAGAAGTATAAAATTATTATATCACCTAAATTGATAGGCTTACCTTGTAACGGCTCTTGCCTTATAAAATAATTTTTAGGAATTTGGTTATTACACTCCCATTGTAGATTAAGGTCAACATCAAATCCTAAAATTTCTTTTAACTTTGCTTTAATTTCATCTGTATTGTTAAATACATCATCGTATGTAAAATTAGCACCACCTCCACCTATATTTAATGAGGCTAAGACATCTTGCATATCTGGAACAGTTTTAGTTTCACCCTCTACTGTCCCTTCGCCTTCGTGTGTACCCTCTGGCGTGCCTTCTGGTGTACCTTCAACTACACCCTCGGGGGTGCCTTCGTGTGTACCCTCTGTTGTACCTTCTCCTTCACCCTCGGAGGTACCTTCTATTGGCTTTGATACAACGGTAATAAACACGTTTATTTCAATTTTTGCCGTTTCTCTACCAATCTGAGAAATAACTATCTTTCCACTATGAACACCAGCCGACAAACCTTCCCGAGAAGCTATTATTTTTATCTCCTTAATATCCTTCTTATTCTTGCTTTCACTCTGTTGAGGTATTATACCTACAATCCATTTCTCAGGACTCATAACTTTAAACTTTAGTTTTGTAAGACTTACAGAACTGTCTTTCCAAACTTTAAGTATTTTTTCTGTGTCTGTGTTACCAAAATCAATAGTTTTTGGGTCTACCCCAATTTTGGGGGTACATCCTGCTAATAGGAGTACACTTATCGTTACTACTAAAAGCCCTAAAAAACTTCTTTTAATCATCATTCTGTCTCCTTATTTATTTTTCATTTGTTTATTTCAATTTTAAAAACCAACGTTATATATATTATACCATCTTATATAACAAAATATTTCATTTTCAAAAAATTATTTTGAAATTTTTATAGAAATTTCTACAGGTGCAACTTCTTTTTTCGTTTTACTATCTACTTGCTTAATAGTTAATTTGCCATCATACGATTTGCCCTCTTCCAAACCTTCACGGCTAACTAATATTGTTATATCTCTTTTATCCCTTCTATTTTTAGACACATCTTGTTCAGGATTAATTCCATAAATCCATATATTTGAGGCCTCGTCATTTTCTATTTTGAATTCTAACTTTTTAAGTACAATAAACTTATCATTCCATACTTGAATTGTTTTTACCGAATCTGTTTTCCCAAAATCAATAGTTTTTGGGTCTACCCCAATTTTGGGGGTACATCCTGCTAATAGGAGTACACTTATCGTTACTACTAAAAGCCCTAAAAAACTTCTTTTAATCATCATTCTGTCTCCTTATTTATTTTTCATTTGTTTATTTCAATTTTAAAAACCAACGTTATATATATTATACCATCTTATATAACAAAATATTTCATTTTCAAAAAATTATTTTGAAATTTTTATAGAAATTTCTACAGGTGCAACTTCTTTTTTCGTTTTACTATCTACTTGCTTAATAGTTAATTTGCCATCATACGATTTGCCCTCTTCCAAACCTTCACGGCTAACTAATATTGTTATATCTCTTTTATCCCTTCTATTTTTAGACACATCTTGTTCAGGATTAATTCCATAAATCCATATATTTGAGGCCTCGTCATTTTCTATTTTGAATTCTAACTTTTTAAGTACAATAAACTTATCATTCCATACTTGAATTGTTTTTACCGAATCTGTTTTCCCAAAATCAATAGTTTTTGTACTTACACCAATCTTTGGAGTACAGCCTGACATTAAAATTACAAGTTGGATTCCTATGACTACCATTAACAAATTTCTCTTTAACATAACTTTTTCTCCTTACTTAAATTTTATATGTTTCTTTATTGTTTTTTTCTATCACCAACTTATCTCTTCTTTACGTATAACACATTTAAAATACAAAAGTCAAATTTTTTCAACAAAAAAAATAACTTTTTCTACCCTAAAAAACTTCATAACATTAATTCTATGCTTTAAGCTTAACATATATTTAATATTTATGTCAAATATTTAATTTCAAAAAATAATTTATATTTACAATGATATTATAATAACTTTTGAAACTGGCTATTTTTTTGTAAATTATATTTCATTCTTTCTTATTGTTAATTCATCAAAATTAGGTAGTTTCAATAGTGTGATCATCACAATTTCTCCATAAATTTTATACCTTACAGGGACATCAGTAACCCCAAACCCACTGGTTGTATAGCCTTGCATCTTTGCACAGGACCATTTTCCTAATCCATATTTCCTTTTACATCGTGCATTAAAATATAAAGGACCAACCCATGGGAAACCGATTTGTCCTCCGTGTGTATGCCCACATAGGTATAAATTGATTCCCCAAAGAGCACTCTCCTCTATAACCTCAGGTGAGTGTGAAAGCATTATATAAAAAGCATCATTAGGAGCATCAGCAAGTGCTAAAGACACATCTGCACAGTTAAAATTGTGTGGGTCGTCAACACCTGCAATCCAAATATGAATTCCTTGATGCTCAATTTTTACCCCTTCGTTTACCAGAATTTTGATTCCAATATTTTCCATTTTATCCCTAATTGTGCTGATGTCATGATTTCCAAGAACTCCAAAAAATCCATATCTTGACTCCACAGGTTCTAATAATTCACGAAGCATCGGAAGCACAAATTCTTCTGAGCCCATATATCCGTAGCGATAATCCCCCCCTAACAGAACCAAATCTACAGGTGTTTTTATTTGTTTCGTAAGACTGCAACCTGAAATAAACCATTCTTGATAATTTTGAGACAAATGTAAATCGGAGATAAATAAGATTTTAAACCCATGTAATTCTTTTGGGAGTTCAGAGTAAATGAATTTGACTTGTTTCAACGAAATTCGTGTAGCGTTCAATCGTCCTCTGTTGTATAATCCAATCGATTTTAAGAATAGTGAAATTGCTTTCGCTTTCAAGAAGCCTATCCAGTCAAAATATTGAAGTTCATCACCTTCCCGAAGATTATATGTATTTTCAACTTCAATCCTTTTCTTCCACAATTCCATTCGTTTAGAATCAATGTCGTTAAACATTTTCTCTTCTGTGTTATTTTCTATATTTTCCTTCTCCATTTTCTTACCTTAACAAAATGATTCTAAGTGCCATGCAGACTTGACAAAGCCTTCCTCTATCGACTGAGCGGTATCTTCATGCTCAATACTCAATACGCCGTCATAACCATTATGTTTTAAGTGGCTTATATATTCGCCCCATCGTATTACACCAAATCCTGGCAGAACATATTTCCACCATCCCTCACCATAAATACCTACCCTTGCTTTTTTTGTATAATCAATCAAGGTATCTTTAGCGTGAGTATGAAAAATACGGCTTTTAAATTCGCAAACTGGTAACAAATAGTCACATTCTTGATGAACTAAATGAGACGGGTCATAATTAAGCCCTAAATTTTCATCTGGAATGTTTTTAAACAATTCTTCAAACGTATCCAATCCTTGCAAATTTGTTTGATACCAATTTTCAAGGGCAATTCGAATTTTATATTTTTTAGCATGGGCAAGAATTGGCTTAAACGCCTTAGGCAAAACCTGCCTAATAGTCTCGACTTTACTTAACCCTGGTGACGGAAACCCACTTAACATGCATATTATATCTACATTTAATTTTTTTGCAGAATCTATTACGCACTTTGCCACCTCCTGAACTTTTGAACATTTCTTTGGATTCGTCAAATTAACATCATAATAAGCAAGTGCTGTAATTTTTCGGTTTCGGTTATCCAATTTGTCTCTAATTAAACGTACTCTCTGTATATCGAGCTTAGTTGGGTCTATATGCAAACTACCAGGGTACGTCATAACCTCAAGTCCTGTAATATTTGCTGTTTCTGCAAAGTCAATCACATAATTTAAATCTTTATCTGCAAAAGGAGCTGTCAACATTCCAACAAACATAAGAATCTCCTCTCAAAAATTTAATTCCGTATGAAACATAAACTTTCTTTATTTTGACCAAATTTTATCGTAATAACGTTGAACACGACCTTTCATTAACTTCAATTGTTCAACAACATCTTTATTTCCTCCAGCGTATTCAATCATAAGTCGACCTTCTTCAAAACACATTTCATCGTGTAGAGGCAACACATACCGAAGTAAGAAATGTGTGTATGCAACCAAACGATATGGTCCATATGGTCTCGGTAGCATTCCACCTGCTGCTTCAACAGCCACAGCCTTTTCCTCTTTAATAGCATTAATTAAATCAGAAAGTTCCAACGAAGGGGAAAAACAAATTGTATAATACCTGCCGAACATATCATGGTTCTCACAACTATGACTATCACTTATTCCGACAATAGGTACTTTTTTACCTTTAGACTTTGCCTCTATATATTTGGCTAATTGAAGATTATTGACGTCAACTTCTTGTAGTTCGTCCCAACCAAAGCCACTTATGAGTTCTACCGCATCAAAAATAGTCGTTTCAAACAAATAATCTACCAAAGCGTTTGCGATATAATTTGTATTTCCTGGACGCCAATAAGGATGTGCAAAAATACCTAAGCCACCCCTTTCTCTAATTTTCTGGAATGTCCATAAACAAGAAGCATATTGGAATTTATCTACACCATACGGCATATCACCCAAGGTATTCATAATAGATTGAACTTCATCTCGATATATCTTTTCATCAAATTTATACAACTCAGTTATACCTTCTTTTGCTCCGAAACTTACAAAATGTACTGGATTATCTGGTGGATGGACTTCTTCAGACGGGTAAAGACGTAAATCTATAGGCAACCCTTCGAATGTTTTTATCGCTTCCATTGACCCCGCATAATTACGATGGTCAGATAATCCCATAAAATCGAAGCCTACCCGACGACACGCACCAGCTACATATCCTGGTGATTCTCTTCCATCTGAACGGAAACTATGCATGTGAAAATCACCTTTATAAGGTCTAAGAGTAAATAGGTCAGGGTTTAACGAATAAACATGAAAAGAGCCTACTTCTTTTACTTTATTGTCTGGTGTTATTTCCTCTATCTTAAAAACATGTTCCTGTTCTGCCTCAAAATATTTTGTGATTGTAAAAATATTGTTTGCTGGAGTTATTTCTTGTGCTTCCGCTTTTTTCCAACCTGTCTGCGTTGCATATCTACCAACAGGGATATATGTAAATCGATATGTATGCAAAGGTTTAGGAAATGCCTCGTACCTTGAGACGATCTGAATCGTTGTTTCCTTATCTGCTGGGACAATTCGTGGCACTACTTGAAAATACCTATCAGGGGCGTACGCTTTTAAACCACTGGGAAGTGATGGTGTAAATAATCCCTGTGAGTGTGTTGATTCAGCACATAATACGAAAAGTATAGTTAACAGTGTTAAGATGCTTTTTTTAAGGTTGATTTTCATCTTAGAATCTCCTTTGTATTGTTTTGTTAATTGTAATTTGTTTATATATCTATATAAAATATTGAAAAACAATTCTAATCGTTTTCTTTAAAGAGAAACAAACAATAAACTTTTAATTTATATAGAGAATAAAAATGTGGGCTTCAGTAGTTCTAATTTTTGCAACTTTTTTTCAGCCTAATACCACATCGGCTTTACCATCAGAACAAATAATTCGTAATTATTGGGAACATATTCAAGGCTTGATGCTACAATTTGATGAACTCAGGGAAAAAGAAACAGACCCATCATGGAGAAAATCAAGAGTTTCATCAAAGAAATTCCCTTTTGACCTTCTCAAAGACTTACATGCAAGAGAACTCCTAAGAGCCTGTCGAGAAGGAATCGAATCAGCTAAAAAGGAAGGGATAGCAAAAAAATGGAGTGAACAAGAAATTTCATTAAAATGTGAAGAAAATATTGCTTATGTGCTTGAATACTATGGAATCCTTATCGAAAAATTTTCAGAAGTAGACTACCTTATCTACTGCATGGGAGCAGAACAAGAAACACCCGAACTTCGCTTATTTTTACTCAAGAATTGCATGAACGAAAATAATCCAAAGACATTGTTTTCAATTCATTTTAATTCTCTATTAGAAAACCGAGAAGAAGAGTTACAAAAAATATTAATTGCTACCGTAAAAAGAGTAAATGAAAATCCAGAAATACAAAAAGCAAGTATGGATACTCTTTACAATTATTTCAAATCTAAATATCAGAAAGTATTAGAAAAAGACCCTATTTATCAAGCGTATGCACTACAACAAAAGCAGGAAATAAATCCTTTATGGCTCGATAATGTTCAAATTCCAAAGCCCACTGAAACAACACAAATAGAAATAGGCAAATTAAATAATCAAATAAATGAATTTATGACGCAACTGGAGATAAAAATTAAAGACAAGAGACAAATAGACACCAGTATCTCAGAAAAAGCAAAAGAGATATTAGAAAAAATATATAATTCTTTACCTGTTTCTAATAAAGAGCGATTAAAATCTCTAATAGCAAGCAAAGAATAATATATAAAGAAGGAAAATGAATTAATACGATGTTGTCAAGCAAGCAAAAGCTAAAAGAGGCAGAAAAACTATATGAAGAAAAAAAATATTCGGAGGCACTACAACTTCTAAATGAACTTGAACATGAAAACCCTGGGGAGAAAAAAGTTGCTTATGGCAGAGCGATGTGCCTTGCACGATTGGGAAATTTTGCAGATGCCATGCTTCTATGTGACGAACTTTGGGCACGGTATCGAGATGAGAAAGCTAAAGTACTAAAAGAAAAAATAATGGTTTGGGCAGAAGAAGCAAGTGCTCTGCCTCATGCTACACAGATAACCCCTAAAAAGGTTTCTGTAATTTATCTTATCTGGCAAAAAACGAAACGGGTTTTATGTTTCCTGTTATTTTTACTCTCTCTGGGAATGCCATTTATTGGATGGTGGGGCTTAATGATCGCTATCAATAAAAACTGGTTTTCGGTTTCACTAGAAATGACCTTAGCATTTGCAATTTTCTGGCCTCTGTTTTTTCAAATTGTATTCTGGACATCACTTCAAGGTGCACGTGCTCAGTCTTTTGGAGATACTGCTCTTCTTTCCTTCCTTAATTGGCTTGCAGATATTTCCCTTCTACCTTTTTTAAATCTGTTTCCAATAATAGGTTGGTTATTAGGTGCTTGGTGGCTTATGCGAAAACGAGAGTTGTCATTTAGTTCTTCTTTTGTTTTAATGGTACTTAATCATTTTATGTTTTGGTTATCTTTTTTAGGCATAGTTGGAAGTATTGGAATAGGTGGGTGGGCATGGATTTTAGCTCCGATTATTTTACGGATATAATTATATTTGGACACTCCAAATAATCATACTAAAAGTTTTTAATAAAATGGCTAAAAAAGTAATTGTAATAGGGTGGGATGGTGCTACAAGGAAAGTAATTGAAAGGGGATTAGATGAAGGTTGGCTTCCTTCTCTAAAATCCTTCTTAAACAGTGGACGTCTTTTAGACTTAATTTCGACAATTCCATTTGCAACAGTTCCTGCATGGACATCTTGCTTTACCGGTGTAAATCCGGGTAAACATGGGTATTTTGATTTTACAGAACTAATAAAAGGAACATATAAAATACGGTTTACCAATGGCTCTTTTCGAAAATTTCCTGCGGTTTGGAACTGGATTTCCAGAGCAGGTAAGAATGCTATTGTGGCTGGGGTTCCGGGAACATACCCAATCGAGGAAATCAATGGGATTATGGTTTCCGGTTTTATATCTCCACTTCCCGGCAAATTAACTCCCGACCAGGTTTATCCTGAAAAATTATATCCAATAGTTAAAAACTGGGGCTATGGAGGCATTAACGAAACTATTATTAGAAAGAAAAAGCATCAAAAAATAATTGATATTTTAATTGACAGAATTAAAAGAAAAGAACATATTATCTTAGAACTACTCCGCAACTATGATTGGGACTTGTTTATTGCTGTGTTCAACGAAAGTGATACGGTAAGTCATCATTTCTGGATGTTTTGGGATGACCATTCTCCACGACATCAACAAGGTTTTAAAGAAGCAATTCCAATCGTTTATAAACACCTTGACAACACGTTAGGACGAATATTAAAAGAGGCAGAAAAGAACGATTGCCTTGTAATGCTTGTTTCTGACCATGGTTTTCAGGCCTCAGATACAACAATTATACATATTAATAACTGGCTTGCACAGAAAGGTTATCTTAAATTCTATTCAAATAGAGAGCCATTGATAAAAAAGTTAGGACTTCATCTTTTTCCATATAAACTTCAAAGTTATTTATTCCATAAATTACAAAAATATGCTGAAGAAATAGAAAGTAACGCACGTTTTGCTGGAATAGATTGGGAACGAACGACCGCTTTTTCTGAGGAATTAGATTACTTCCCCTCAATCCGTGTCAATCTAAAAGAGCGAGAACCTCAAGGCACTATTCCAGAAGAGGAATATCTAGATTTCGTAAATCATATATGTAAAGAATTAAAAAAATGGGAATTTATAAAAAACGCTTATTATCGTGAAGAAATTTATAAAGGTCCTTTTGTTGAAAAAGCACCTGATATTATATTAGAAATTGCGGAAAACGATAGTGGTGCGGTTCCATGTTGTGTTCGGTCAAAGGGTGGGGAAATATCTCGTGTCTTATCTCCAAATCAATATCAAGGTGGAAAAGAACAAGGAATGAATGGACATCATAAAAGAGAAGGCATTCTTTGCATCTCTGAAAAAATCCCTTATGAAAAAGCTAATATTGAAGACATTTCAGCCACTGTAGGTGCAGTTATGAATGTTCCTGCTCCTCCCTTAGATGGCAAACCTTTGTTAGGTTCCTTGTTGACTGACAAAGATTATCCCATTGATAATTATGAGGAACAAAATTTAACACCGTATGAGGAATGGTTATTAATTCAGCAGATGAAAGCGATAGGATATTGGCAATAACAATGAAAATAGGTTTTGTTGCAGGTTGTCCTTACCCTGTACCTCAAGGGTCTCAAGCATTTATCCGTGAGAATGCTCTTACGTTAAAAAAACGAGGGCATGAAATTCATCTTATTGTCTATGGACATGGTGTTGGTCAAATTACAGACGACTTTATTATCCACCGAAGTCCCAATTTACCAGGGGTGCAGAAAATATCGGCTGGACCTTCATTGAAAAAAATTTGTCTTGACCTACTCATGGTAAAAACATTAAAAGATGTATGTAAAAAACATCAATTACAAGTATTATTTGCTCATAATTATGAAGGTTTACTTATATCACTTCTGGCTGGGATACGACCCATTATTTACCACGCGCATAATGTAATGAGTGATGAACTTCCTTACTATTTTAATTCTAAAGGTAATTTTTTTGGTGTGTTGGGTAATTTTCTTGACACAAATTTTCCCAAAAGAGCAAACTATATCATCGTTCCTCATGAACGACTTGCAGGGAACCTAATATTAAAAGGTTGCAAAAAAGAAAAAATAAGAGTTATTCCACCACCCATCGATATCGATTATTTCCCAGTAAGCAAAATTAAAAAAGAAGCTCTTCCTTCTATTCTTTACACAGGAAATCTGGATAAATATCAAAATATTGAATTTTTATTTAAGGTTGTAAAACGAGTCCGTGAAACGATTCCAGAGACTCGGTTTGTTATTGGGACATTTGAAAAAATAAATATTCCTGATGCAGAAGTTATTCATATTGGCACATTTGATTCCCTAAAAAAGTTATTAGAAGAAGATTCGATTATGGCAATACCTCGTACTTCATGGTCAGGCTATCCAATAAAACTGCTCAATGGAATGGCAAGTGCAAAACCTGTAGTTTGCTGTGAAGGTTCTGCCTATGGAATAAAACATGGTTTCAATGGTTTAATCGTTGCTAATAACGATGAAGATTCATTTGCCAATTCATTAGTAACGTTAATGACAAATCCAAGACTCCGCGAAGAATTAGGTAAAAATGCCCGTGAAACGATAGAAAAATATAACAACCCAGAAATAATTGGGAAAGCACTTGAAGATTTGGCTCTGAAGTGTATATAAAACGCAATTACACGTTAGACTTCTCATCTTTAAATCGATGAAAAACACGCTGTACCTCTAAAATTAACAATACGGCAAGTAAGATTAATACACCTGCAATGATAACAAGAATATATTGATGACTTTTAATATTACTATACATAAATAGAAGTAATGCGGAAATTGTTGTGATAAGCATAAAAACCATAGGAATTTGGACAAATCGATATTTCTTTCCTAACCCCCGAGCCACCCAAACCATAATCCCTAATAACGCAATTCCAGCTACTAATTGGTTTGATGCTCCAAACACAGGCCAAATAATTTTCCAGGCTGGGACATCACCACTACGGACAAAGAGTAAAGTTATAGCACAAACAATACTAATAATAGTTGCTGTAAATCGGTCTAACTTCATCTTGCTTAGCTCTTGTAATTGATAGCGCGCAAGCCGAGTTGAAGTATCTAATGTGGTCAAAATAAAGGAATTCACTGCTAACAACCCTAAAGATTTCCCTAAGGAAGGATTGATATGAACTAAACTTGCAAACTTTGCAAACCCTTCTCCAAATACAGCAAGTGGTCCACCTTTTTCAGGGATATTTCCTACTAACATAATGCAACTCAGAGATATAACTGCAACAAATCCCTCTAATAACATTGCACCATAACCTATTGCCTTCGCATCGGGCTCACAGCGTATTTGCTTGGAGGTAGTGCCACTGGCAACCATACAATGAAACCCTGACACTGCACCACAAGCAACGGTGACAAAAAGCACTGGCCATAGATATGTATTTTCAGAAGGAGCAAAGGATTTAAACATTGGCAGTGAAATTTCAAATGAAGCCCCACCAAAAAGAATGCCAATACTTGCTATAAGAACCGCAAAATAGAGTAGATATGAGGCAAGATAATCCCTTGGCTGAAGTAAAAGCCAAACTGGCAAAATGGAGGCAAAAAATACATACCCAATTAACATCCACCTCCATGTCTCCATCGAAAACTGAAAATTTTGTTGAATAATTTCTGCTTTTCCTATCCAAACTGCAATCAGAACAAGCGGTATTGCCACTACAGAACAATATAACAATGGGAAATGAAAACGGTATACTAAAAGCCCAAAGATTAATGCTAACAAAATATACAGTGTGCCAGAAAATGCTACAGATGGGTCCTGAGCAAAAGTATCTGCTGATAGCTGTAAAAAAACAGCAATAACTAAAACAAGAGCAAGCCATGTAAAACAAAGGAATAAAATTTTTGCCTTTCGGCTAACCCATTGGTCAATCACTTCCCCCATGGATAGTCCACGATGCCTGATTGATGCGACTAACGAACCAAAATCGTGGACACCTCCAATAAAAATTGAACCTATAACAACCCACAAGTATACTGGCAACCAACCGAACCATCCCCCAGCAGTAATAGGTCCAACAATTGGTCCTGCACCAGCGATAGAGGCAAAATGATGTCCTAACAAAACAGATGGATGAGCTGGACAGTAGTCAATACCATCATATTGGTCTTCTGATGGTGTCTTGCGATTTTTGTCAAGTTCAAAAACACGAACAAGGAAACTTCCGTAGGTAACATAAGCAATTAAAAACAATGCAAATCCAACAATTGATAGAATCAGTATCATCTTTATTCTCCTACCACCCAATAAATATAAATTTCGTAGATTATACCACAGAAATAAATATTAAAAACATAAAAAATTATGGAAAGAAAATGTCATTTCAAATTGTTTACAAAAAGAAATTTTCAACAGATAAAGAAAGGAGTTTAGAAATGAGTGCCATTCTCGATGAAGTATTAAAAGCCAATAAAGATTATTCAGAGCATTTTGATAAAGGCACACTTGCAATACCTCCTGCTCGACATTTTGCAATTCTCACATGTATGGATGCAAGATTAGACCCTGCAAAATTTGCTGGATTGATAGAAGGAGATGCCCATATTATCCGTAATGCAGGAGGTAGAGCCAGTGATGATGCTATCCGTTCATTAATCATCTCTCACAAATTGTTAGGAACAAAGGAGTGGTTTGTTATTCATCATACTGATTGTGGGATGCAATTATTCACAAATGAGGTTATGTATAAATTACTATCGGAGAGCCTTGATACAGCTGTTTTTGATGGGAAACATTGGCAAAACCCCACCAAGGATAATGGAAGCAATGAGGGACAATACATAAATTGGCTTACTTTTGAGAATCTTGAACAAAGTGTCATTGATGATGTCCATAGAATAAGAAACCATCCATTAGTACCCAAAACCATACCTATTTACGGGTTTATATATGATGTTCGGTCAGGCAAACTTGTCGAAGTTCCTAAAGCAATGGCAATAGGTACCAGCAAGACATAATATTCCAAAAAGAATCTTAAAGTTGACATCCATATACAAATTTCTACATCATAATTATTCTATGATATTGGGAGTATACGGTATGTCAACAGAATATAACCTTCAGCATGTATATCTATCACCTACAAAAAGTGCTTTAATTATAGTAGATATGCAAAATGACTTTGTTCATCCTGACGGCAAGTTATTTTCTACTAATTCAAGAAATATCATTCAGCCAATTCATAGTTTACTTAATAAAGCAAGACAATCAGGCGTAAAGGTTATCTTTACACAGGACACACATTTTCAAAATGACCCTGTTGAGTTTCCCATCTGGGGTGAACATGTGATTAAAGGAAGTTGGGGTTGGCAAATAATTGACGAATTAAAACCAGAAGAAGATGATATCATCATTGAGAAACTCCGCTATGATGCTTTTTTTGGGACGCCACTTGAACATATCTTAAGAATTCTGAAAATAGATCAATTGGTTATTGTCGGAACAGTAGCAAACATTTGTGTATTACATACCGTATCCAGTGCGGTACTATGTAATTTCAAGGTCTCCGTACCAATAGATGCTATATCTGCTCTAAACGAATTTGATTATTCTCTTACACTTCGTCAAATGGATTTTTTATATAAAGTGCAACTTACAAAAGAATCATTAGTCTATTTTACGGATAAGTAAGTATTTAATATCAGAAATAAAATTGTCTTCGAACAAGAAGTGTTTTGTTATAATTCTTTTGTTTCCTTAAAAATTAACGAAAAAAGAGTGGATATGCTCAAATTAAGATTATTTATTCTTTTTCTTTTTTGTGTAATTTGTTCGGGTTGTAATTTTTATTTTGGCATTACTCCCAAAACAATTCATTTTGACACTCAGGAAGAGATTAAAACCTTTGACATCTATCATAGAAATTTAATTAATTCCAAAATCGTAGTAACAATCAATCCGACACAACCATGGTTAGAAATTACTCCTAATGAGGCTGTTCTAACAAAAGGGGATAGAATATCTATCCAGTTATTTCTAAATAGAAATTTTTCTAATCCAGATAAAAGTTATCCGGAGTATGCAACGGCAAAGGTAAATGTAAAAAGTTATTTTGCAACAAGTAGTTTGACAGTCACAACAGCCCCAAATTACTTTACAGAGATTTTTGAAGGTGACGTTGACCTAACAAATACATCTCTCGTTTTTAAGCCAGATGATAGTATCAGTTTTTACAAATTTTCAGTCAATAATATTGATAAATTTTCCGAAGACAGTACTGATGCAACCATCATTGATTTTGGCTCATTAAATAAACCCCTTGCCTTAAAACTTGATAACGAGAAAAAAATCCTTTTTTATGGAAATAGCTATGATACTATCTATATCTCTTGGTATGGATGGATATGTTTTGAAGAGCCCAAGAAAAAACAACCTACTTCGACAGACCTTCAAAAACAATTAGATTACCATTTCTACTATCCAAGGATTTCCATTTTTCCCTCTAATGCAAAAAATTCTGGGACTGTTTCGTATAAACAATTATCTAATAGATTAATAATAACTTACGAAAACGTTTCTACGTACCAAAATGAAGGGAATGGTGCATTAAATACTTTCCAAGTTGAATTATTCTTCAATGGTCGAATTAATCTAAATTACTTGGGATTGGATACATCGGCAAGAGGGGTTGTAGGTTTATCCTATGGAACAAAAGAGCTGAGTGAACCTTCGGGGTTCGTTGAAAGTGATTTTGTAGCATCTACAAAATAACTGGCTGTGAACATGTTGAAATACTGTAAGGAAGGAACCAGTGCCAAAATTCAAGATCTCAAAATGTCCATGGACATTATTATTTATATTATTTATAGGCATTCTACTACGCATTCTTTATCTTCAAGAAGCACGTTCTCAGCCGTGGTTTGTAAGTCCTCTATATGACCCTCAATATAACGATTATTGGGCAAAAGCCCTTGTTACTGGAGATTGGACTCTTCCGCCGTACGTTAACGACCCAGAAATTCGGACTACACCACATGGTCGACCGCCAGGATATCCCTATCTGTTAGCTATTATTTACTACCTGTTCGGTATAAACCCCTGGGCACCAAGGATTGTTCAGTTTATTTTTGGAATCTTAAATATTATTCTTTCCTGGTTCTTAGTAAAAAGATTTGGAAATCAATTACTTGCTAACATTGTTGCTCTCCTTGTTGCTACTTTTTGGGGATTTATATATTTTGAAGCACAATTAACATATCCAGTTTTTGCTGTGTTCTTACTTTTGGTCTGGTCTCATTTGCTGTTAACATGGATACAGAAACCTGAAAAAAGAAAATACCCCTTTTTTATAGGACTTGTTTTAGGATTTCTTGCATTATTTCGACCAAATGGTTTACTTCTTATTTCAATTTTCTTTTTATATCTACTTAAAAATATTCGCTTTCATAAAGCTTATCGATATTTATGTTCATGCATAATTCTTTTCTTGTTAGGACTTATCATCCCAATTGTTCCTTGCTTTGTCCGTAATTATGTGGTTTCTCATGATTTTGTTTTCATCTCATCTTATGGTGGTCTCAATTTCTATGTTGGTAATCATCCGAATGCAAATGGTGCAGAGCCACGTATTCCAGAATTACAAACCTGGATTGGTTGTGATGAGTGGTCCTGCTTTGACTACCCAGCAATTGTTCGAGGTTTAGCACGAAGTTTAGGAAAAGAATCTATAAAGTTTTCAGAAGCCAATAGATATTTTTACAAAACTGCATTTCGATATATTATCCACCATCCAAAAGAATGGATAATTTTAACATTAAGAAAAATATTGTTATTCTGGGGTCCGATAGAAATAACCAATGATACTGTACCTGCGTGGGATAAACAAACATCATTTATATTAAAGCATCTTCCTTCTTTTCCAATATATTTATCATTATTTATCACTGGTATCTGTTTGATGGTGTATCGTTTATTTCGTGGCAAACCTGATAACTCTAATAGTTTTTTACAAATATTGATTTTATCATCGCTAATTACATTTATTTATTTTCTATCCGTCCTTCCATTTTTTATAGCAGGCAGGTATCGTATACCAATAATGGTGTTTCTGTTTATTATCAGTGGTTGGGCAATTTCAGAATTTATAAATTTATTAAAAGTAAAAAACTGGAAGGGAATTCTGGCATTCCTCTTTATTTTCTTTTCCTCTCTTTTTATTACTCGAATAAATCTTACAGGTTACCAACCTTCATTATCCGTATGGAATTTTAGGCAGGGCGTTTCAGCAAGCATCTCTGGGGATTACAAAACCGCAAAGTATTTTTATAAACAATCCCTCAAGGAAGACCCAGAAAATATTTTTGCTCGTATTAACTATTCGCTTACTCTTTCACGTTTAGGTAGACCTTCTGAAGGTATTTATGTCTTGACTAACAATTTTTCATCTCCTCTAAATACTGCGTTAGAACAAAATGCTTTAGGATATTTGTTTGAAACAATCGGAGACTTTGATAAGGCAAAATATCATTATGCAAAAGCAATAATTATTAACCCTTCTTTTGTTCTTGCACATGCGAACATTGCACATCTTTATTTCAATCAATACCAGTATTATGAGGCAAAGGCACATTTTGAACAGTTGAGAAAATTACAACCGACAAATCCAATTGTTTATTTTCAATTAGCCCGAATTGCGGAGTTCATGGAAAACAAAGATGAGGCAATACGCTTATATAAAGAGAGTGTTAAATTGAATGCATCTCTATACGTAGCATGGAATAATTTAGGATGGCTATACGAACAAACAGGCAACACCGCAGAAGCACAAAAAGCATATAAGAAGGCTATTGAACTCAAACCTGATTACGTTCTTTCTCGGATAAATTATGGAAACTTGTTATCATCGTTAGGCTTATATCAACAAGCACAAGAACAACTTGAAACAGCCTTAAAATATGAGGCAGAGAATTGTGAAGTCTTTTTCCTATTAGGGAATGTGTTTGTTGGATTATCAAAATGGGACGAAGCAGAAGAAAAGTATAATAAAGCTTTGAAGTTATGCCCTGAGTATGCAAATGCGTGGAATAATTTAGGACTTGTATTGTCCTTTTCAAGGAGGAAAGAAGAGGCTCGGGAGAAATGGCTCAATGCTATAATTTTAGATGAACAATTAATGGAGTCATATATAAACTTAATCCATTCATACGAACAGCAAGGTGAATGTGATAAAGCAATTACTTTTACATTGAAAGCATTTATGTTATTCCCAAATAGTCAAGAAATTCTATCGATCTGGAATGGATTAAACTGCTTCAATTGAATAAAAAACACGATAAAATGTAAAATCATGCTTATTATTTTCAATGTCTGAGGAATTATTTTTTAAGGAGTGAATTTTATGTCTATAAAAAAACATCAGGAAAATCGTCTTTGGGCTTTCGAAGCACTAACTCTTTTGGAAGAATTCACGAATGACCCTGAATTTGAAGGTGATAAGAGTCAAGAAATAAACCGCATTCGTGGCAAACGAAGCGAACTTAAAGATGGAAAATACCGCGTTGTATTTTTAGGTGAATTTAACGTCGGCAAGACAACTTTAATCAATGCTTTTTTTGGAGATACCTATCTACCGATGGTTTTAGAAGAGTGCACAGCAAAGGTTACCCATGTGATGAGTGGTGATACCATGCAATTAATTTTACGTTCTCAATCTCCTATACCTTCAGAGACAATTCAAGTATTAAGAGAATTCTTTTCATATACGGGTATAGAAGCCGATATTTCCCCAGATACTTCTTATAACTTTTGGGTTATTACTTATAAAACAGCATATCCAGAGGATATTCACAGGACATTAAGTGCTATTGTGACTCTCACAGCAGATGAAGAATTCCCAAAATTAAAAATATTAAGAGAAAAAGTAGATGAAGTTATCGTTGTTATTCCCGAAAAAACTTTCGAAGAAGATATAGCCCTCGTTGACTCACCAGGTGTACATAGTATTACAGAGACTCACAAAAAAATTACTGAAGACATAATCCCCAATTGCCATCTGGTAATATGTCTCTTAGACAGTCAAAGTGCTGGGAATGAACACAACCGTGACTTTATCTCTAAATTAGTTCGCGAATATCAACGAAAGGTCTTTTTTGTTATTAATAAATCTGACCAACTCAATCCTGATGAGATAGACCCACAAGGACGTCGTGGTCCTGCAAAAGACCTATTGCGGTGTATTGATGGAATTGTTGATAATCCAGAGATTTTCTTCGTCTCTGCGTTATATGCATTGTATGCCTCTCAATTACGTTGTGGGACAATTACATTAAATGATATAGATAAAAATGAAAAGATTCATATTCCGTATCAAATAAGGAGCCAACTTGAACAGACTCTAAATCCTGCAGAAGAAATTGCAAATTATCTTATGACACGTAGTTCATTTGGCACCTTTAAAGAACGGTTCCTTGACTATTTATATCGTGAAAATCGAGAAGGGGCAATTTTAACCTCCGTATGTAGATTTATTCGTGATATTGCACATATCTACGCTAAACCTTTCGAAATAAAAATTCAATTGGCTCAACAAAATCCACGATTAGAACGGATTCGTAAAGAACGACAGCAACTCCAAAAACAAATCGAAGAGAATATGAAATTTATGAACGACATTATTCAGATATTTGACACAATAACTGCTGGTGGAACTATAGGGGAAAATAAATATGAGGGATATGAACATTTAATAAGTAGATTATTCTCAAGACAAAACATAGAAAATGATATTTTCAAACCTATTCGCCAATGGTTATGCACAGGTGATAATTTAACAAAAGCACGGAAGAATAAATACCTACCGTTACAACAATACTTAGGCGAGATTTTAGACAACTTCTTAAAATCTACCTCAACTGAGATAAACAGAGTTATCGATGAATACGAATGTTATATCACCAGAGATATAATTCAAAAAGGATATAATTTTACATCGTTACCATATTCAAAAATTGAATTAGAAAAGGGTGCAATTGTAGCCATAGATGCAAGCCTTGCCTTTTCCTATTTCCTTTTCTTTTTAGGAGGTGCGGTTCTTGGAGGAGTTACAGGTGCCATCATAGGTGAAGGTTTTCTAAGCAACTTCCAATGGGCAGATTGGTTAGGAATGGCGGTACCGATTATACCTCATCTGTCTGCTTATATCTTAGGTGGAATAGGAACGGTTCTTGGTGCTTTATTAGGTTTAATTGCTCGCTCCTTTGGCGGAGATGAAATACGTAGAGAAAAATTAATTGAAAAAATAAGTGAATATATCGAAAAAACGCTTATTCAAGGAATTAAAGAATCCTTAAAAAAGAATGTTGAAACGAGAAAGAGCCAATTTATTTCGGCATTACAGTCTTTTTTTGACAATCTAAATACAGAATTGAATCAGCAAATCCTTAAATTAGCGGAAGAAGAGAACCGATTAGAGCAGGCACAAAAGGAACTCATTTTGCGACTTCAAGGGAAAATAGACAAACTCAATCAAATTGCAAACTGTGCCCATGAAATTGTTGATAGTACTTTTAAAATAACTTCTGGGATATAATATAAAGAAAAAGAAAGTTTGAAAAATGGAATATACAACATTAGGAACTTCGGACCTAAAAGTATCTGTAATTGCTTTCGGAGCGTGGCAAATCGGAGATGCTTCTTTTTGGGGGGAAAGTAATGAAAAAGAAGCAGAGCAAGTGGTTAACTATGCCATAGAGGAAGGAATTAACCTTTTTGATACTGCAGAGATGTATGGCTCTGGTGAATCAGAAATAAGGTTGGGAACAATCTTAAATAATCATAAACGCTCACAAGTAATCATTGCTACGAAAGTAAGTCCTCAAAATTGTCATCCTGATTTGCTTATTCAGTCATGTGAAAATAGTTTAAAGCGGTTAAACACGGATTATATTGACCTTTATCAAATCCACTGGCCTCCCAAAGACATTCCTTTTTCTGATGTCTATGAAACAATGAATAAACTAAAAGAACAAGGAAAAATCCGCTATATTGGCGTTTCTAATTTTGGTAAAGAGGATTTGCAGAACTGGTTTGATTGTGGTGGTGTTTCTATTTCCAATCAGATTGGATATAACCTGCTTTTTCGTGCCCCTGAATATGAGATTATTCCATATTCTATAAAACACAATATTGGGATTCTGGTATATATGCCTCTTATGCAAGGGCTTCTGGCGGGACGTTGGCAAAAAGTAGAGGATATTCCCATATTACGTAGACGAACAAGACATTTTTCAAAGAATCGTCCTGGTACCAGACACGGTGAAGAAGGCTGTGAACGACTCACATTAGAAACAATACAAGCAATTCACGCATTATCTGAGCATTTAAGAATTCCAATGGCAACGTTGAGCCTATCGTGGTTACATTGGCAAAAAGGGGTTTCTTCTATCATTGTCGGATGTAGGTCAAAACAACAATTAGAGAGCAATATAAAGGCTCTACTTACACCTCTTGACCCCGAAGTATTTGCATTGCTAAATGAGATTACCTATCCATTAAAGAGATATATGGGTACCAACGCTGATATGTGGGAGAATGAAAATAACAAACGGATTCATTAATCCAACTATACACGGAACAATTTATCTACCTTACCCTTAAAATCTGCAAATTAAAGTTTCTCTCCCCAACGTGCTTTTCGTGATTGTTCTTCAAGCCAACGGCATTGAAAAGCCAATCGTTCTATCCATTGGGATGGCGTATACCCTGCTACATTTGGATTATTTTTAGACTGGTAAGAAACAGTGGTAATATGCTTCACACCGACCGCATAGAATAGTGCAACCAATTCTGCATATGAAAGGGTTCTTCTTTTTTCATAATGTTCCAATAACATAAGGGTTCGCATTCTTAGTTTTTCTTCATTCATACTTGTTCGAACACACAAATTGGAAATGGCATAGGAAATATCTTCTAAATAACATCCTAACCCCGCAAACTCGAGGTCAATAATGGCTAATAATTTATTTCCTGAAAATAAAAGATTAGCCCCATGCCAATCTCCATGAATTAGCCCTACTTCAAATTCTGAACGCTTTTCGATAGAAAGTTCTTGTGTAGAACGTTGGATAAACTCAACTAAATATTTGTAATATGGTCTGAGGGCTTCCTCATCTTTTTCTCTACATGCCAGTTTATAAAAACTTAAAAAGACATTTTTTGGAACCTCACTAAACCGCCACATATTAACATCCCGCGGTGGTGCTGGGAAGCCATAGCACACTTTATGAAACATACCCAGTGCCTTGGCAGAAATAGCCAAGGTATTCAAATTTAATGTCATAGGTTCACCTTTGACAAATTCTTGTAATTCCAGAATCCAGTCATCGACCTCGACATAACCTTTACCACTCTTTGCTTTTTGTATACGGGCTACTGGCAAACCATTAATAAATAAATGGTCGGAAAGACGGTGTTGAAAATTTAAAGAGTCGATAACAACGAGTTCCCTTGTATACGTTTTTGCAAGGAATACACCTTTGGTCGTTTCAACTACCATTTTTCGATGACGTCTTTGATGAGCCCCTTCTAAAGGCCGAGGCAAACCCACTTCACCTACGTCATAGTTTTTGCGAATAACATCAGCAACTATTTCTAAACCCTGAAGTTCTACGGTCATATCTCCACTATTTTGTTTTCTAATACTTAGTCAACATCCTTAATACATAAATTTTACAGTAAATAATAAAAAAAAATAAAATCCTTTATGAGAAGCTAACCTATTAGATATTAGATAAATGGTTTCCAATACTCAACCGATTTTTTTAGATCAGAAAGTACCCTCTGTTCAAACGGATATCTTTCTCGGTGGCTGATTTCAAGTATTAGAGAGATTGAATTTATTCCAGCCTTTTTTATAGTTGATATTATTTTTTCAGGAAATATTTTTCCATTCACGTTATACTCATCTGTGAAAGGATAATGTCCTCCTTTATCTTGAAGACTCTGTTTTAAATGGAGGACTTTTATTTCACCTCCAAAATGTTCTATCCAAACATAAGGATTTGTATCATCTGGATTTGGAGAAGAAACATCTCCATGGTCTACATCGAAACAAAGCGTCATAGGAATGGAAAAGTTAACTTTACACAGATTCTGGATTTCTTCTGCAGATGAGATGGTCTCTCCTATTTCTCTCGAGATAGACATTGGTTCCCAAAGAAGATATTTCAAACCTATCTCAGCTCCATACTCAGACAAATTCCGCCAACATTCAACTCCCTTATGTATCCTTTTCTGCCTGATATTCGAATCTGCATTATCATGAACTGTTAAAATTCCGAAATGACTTCCTGAACCTTCCGCACCAAGGAAAACTGAAAGTTTGAAAAACCTCTTAAACCAATCAAGCCATGCATTACGAATATCATCATCTGGATGTAATAGGTGATTTACCCGTGTAAATTGGGAAGTAAAACTTGTCTGTATCCAGATGTTATATTTTTCACACGCATTTCTTATTTTTTCTGCCTGTTGATAAACAATTTTCTCTGGGTACCACGGATTTAATAAATCTGCAGTAAATTGAACTACAGATAGTCCTAATTCTTCGGCGACAATCCTTGTCCAATCTTCAGGTTCAACAAAACGATTTATAGCAAATCCAGTATTTATACCAAATAACATAGACATAAATTGATCTTCATTATGTTTTATTCTGTTACTTCAAGCACATATATATCCGACAAATTTCGAAACCGTCCGTTATAATCCATTCCATAACCAACCACAAATTTATCCTCAATATGAAAACCAACATAATCAGGAGAAATATTTACTCCATTTCGTTCTTTCTCTTTCTCAAGCAGAACACACAGTTTTATCGATTTAGGTGATTGTTGTTGTACCCACTCCTTTATATAACTCGTTGTTAACCCTGTATCAAAAATATCCTCCACTAACAAAATGTGTTGTTGACTGATTTTATCGGTTGGCAAAATATCTACAACTAACTTTCCTGAGCTTTGTGTTCCAGTATAACTCGATACTTTTATAAAATCAATCGAATTTACAGGTGGAAGGTTCCGAAGCAAATCTACAGCAAAGAATATTGCGCCTCGCAATATGATTATTACATGCAATTCCTCATAATTACAATCGTTAAGAATTTCCTCAGCAAGTTCAATAACCCGCTTTTGTATCGTTTCCTTAGAAATTAATGGTGGTCTGATGAGTTGCATGGAGTTACCTCAATTTCAAGTATTCTACGGGTTAGTGTTGTAATCGCTGCAATTGCACTTGGCGCATAACCTACAATCCATATAATACCGTGGGGAGTTTCTAATATCGGAATTTGTTCGCGTTCTGGAAGAGGCACACCTAAATCGATGAAATAATCACTCAATTTTCTACTATTAGCCATACCAAGTGGTATAAATTTATCTCCATTTTCCCTTTTTCGTACCCAGACACCATCAGATAATACATCCGCATCAAATACTTGAAGATTCGGTTTACAATATGATTTCCAATCGTAATTTTTAGGCAACATTACAATACGAGCATTAAATAAAAAGCCATATGCCTTAGTAACTCCTGGTATTTTAAGGCGTACTATCTGCCTATCATTTTTTTGTGAATTCTGCAATACTATTTCTGTCCATTCTTTACCATTGTATAGAAGGTATCCCTGCCCTAAATCAAACTTCTGCCCAGTTCCACCTGTTAATATAAATTGTGATGCAGAAATAACACGTTCATATGTGCATTCAATACCCATTTTTTGGAGTAGAATTACAAGACAGCGTCTACGTATCGCTTCATGGAACTCAGCGAAGCGTGCCCTTGAAATTTTTCTGGAAGTTATAATTACCTGCATTGCTTGTTCTGCTTGTTTTGATAAATATTCACTCTCACATTGTTGTAATTCAATCAAATGCAAGATAGCATCTCTAATCTTTTGGTTATAAGTACGTAATTCAGGTATCAAAACATTTCGAACTTTATTACGGAAGTAATCATTCTGAAAATTCGACGCATCTATACACCAGTCCACACCTCTATCCCTTAACCAAGTTTCTATCATCCCCTTACTACAATAATATAAGGGTCTAATAATACGTATACCTTCCTCAATCCGCACAATTGGGATTCCTGTCAAACCCAAAGGTGTTGTACCTCGTATCATTCGCATTAAGACGGTTTCTACCTGGTCATCTGCATGATGACCTGTAGCTATCACTTGACATCCTCTCAACCGAGCGATATCTAATAAGAAACGATACCGAACCTCTCGTGCATATTCCTCAAAAGAACGACGAAAACTAATGGCTTCTTCTTCTACTGGTCGCGATTTTAAGTGAAAAGGAAGTCCTAATTTTTTTGAGAGTTGTGCTACAAATTCGGCATCTTTTTTACTTTGTCCCTGTCGCGTCTGATGGTCAAAATGAGCCACTTCCAATTGATAACCTAAATCAAAGAGAGCATAAAGCAAAGCCACTGAATCTGCACCACCAGAAACAGCAACCAATATCTTCTCTTCTGAGGAAACCAAATCAAATTCTGATATTATTTTTTTTACATTTGCAATAATCATGTAAATTTTACGACAAAAATATACGTTAATTTGGTATATTATTTACAATAATAAAAAATTTAAATATTTTTAGTATTCTTTTTTTGGTATGTGGAGCGATGATATTTTATTATACTTTAAAATAAAACGGAGTTTCAGTAATGAGTGATGATTCGCAAATCCCGAAAGATAAATTGCGGCTTTGTCCAATCTGTCGTATGCCCATCAGCGTATGGGCTATCCGTTGTAGATTTTGCGGGGAAACAGTAGGACGCCCCAAAAAGGAAGTAGAAACATTTACTATCGAAGATTTAGGGGGAGAAACTCCGACGGAAAAAACGTTGTCTCCCGAAGTTTTAGAGGCAATAGAACAATTCCGACAAGAACTTTTGGAAACACCCCCTGAGGAAGAACCTCCGTCAATGTGGAACTTATGGGGGACTCGACAAACTACTAAAAAAACAAATCATGCTCATAAAACTACAAAAAAACCAACAATTAATCCTGTTCGATGGATTATTACTTTTTCAATCACTGTCCTATTTATAATTATGCTTTACTTTTTCGGTCCTTCAATTTGGCATAAAACAAAACTTTTAATAGAGGGTACGCCAAAACCTTATCCTGATTATCAGAATCAAGCTTTAAACATGCTTGAACGGGGAGAACCTATTGAGATGGCTCTTGCAGAAGCACTAAAAGCATACGAAATAGCCCCATCTGACGAAAATAAAAACATATTAAATCAAGTTAGAGAAAAATTAATTAACCATATTGAACTTTTACTAACAAAAGACCCTTATAATCCAAATGATTTCACAGAAGCGTCAAGGATAGGATCTGAAGTAATAAAAATTGACTATGACCCAAAGATACAAGAGATATATCGCAAGGTTATGGATGAAATATCGGCATACAAAATGACCTTGAGACAAATAGATGTTCAAAATAAAAAAGCCACTTTTACATTAAGTAATTTAAGTGAGCAGACTGTATCTGAGGGAGACCTTCTTCAAGAACGATTTTTAGTAAAGCAAATATTATCATCACGAGTTCGACTTGAAGATACCAAAATAATTATTGAAGGGAAACCAAGACGGTTGTCCATATCTCTTATGAGTGAAATTAAGGCAGATTATTAATATAAATAAAAAAACAGAAAGGTAAAGATATGAAACACTCTAAACTTATTATTACTCTTGTAATTTCTGTCGCTCTTCTTGCTTCATGTTCTACTATAAAAAGGTGGCGAGGTGATAAACCTGATATATCCACCAAGAACGACGTGGCAAGTTCGGAATCAATAAAAACACCGACAAAGGAAGATTACCTCAGTGATCTTCAGGAAATTATAAAGAACGAAATTAAATCCTCTTCCGCAACAAACAAAAATCAGGTATACCGTAAACGACCCTATTTTTGGAAAAACTATTCCGTATACTCTAACAGCGATGCCCCTTTTGATATTCAACTTCAAGAAACAGACTCAAAATCAAAACCTTATATCGCTAAAATAGTTCTTGAAAAAACTCTGTATTACACACGACTTCATAAAAATCATAGAGATGCGGAGGAAGACAATAATTATATTAGGAGTATCGGAAAAGAAACTTTGACCTATGAACTTCGAAATGGTCGCTGGACAAAAATTGGTTCTGTGTTTGTTCCAGATAAGACTGAAAAGAAAATAAATAATGAATGGGTTCCACTTAGAGAAGAGGAAATTCAAAAAGAACAACCAGAAGAACCCAAAAAAGGTTGGCTAAATCGTATCCGTTCATGGATTTTCTAAAGAGGTTTTTCTGTGTTCAACAGAGGAAGAGATAGGCTCTTATCATTAATTATAGAAGCCCTTATCATTCTTAGTAGTATGTTATGGGCTATATCTGGTTTACAAACTGTATTCCTTGGGGATTCTTTAACGAGTCGTCTCGCCACAGTATATGCACTCACGTACCATCACACATGGTATCTTAATCGCCCTCCTGCTTTGCCTCCCAATCCTTTTGAGAATAAAACTGTCGATAAAGTTCAGGGGAAACTTGGAATTATTTCAAGCAAACCTCCCATTCTCTCTCTATTGATGACATTAGAATATCAAATTATAAAAAGGGCAGGGTATTCCCTCGATAATCAACAACATCTAAAACCTATTGCACGAATTTTAATTTTTATCAACGTAATAATTCCTTTTTTCCTTGCCAGTGTCTGTTTCTGGAAGTTTCTCTATGAAATTAAAACTGGCACTTTAATACGAATGTGCTCACTGTTATCTCTCCTTTTTGGCACACAATGGTCAGCATTATCTTCACATTTTACAAATCATGTTCCAGCTACCGCATTTTTAATCATGGGTATTTACTTTGTATGGAAGGTTTATAATTATTCAAACGTGCCAAAATACTATTTGTTCCTTGTTGGTTTCTTCGTTTCTCTTGTCTACACAATTGACTTACCTCTTACGATTTATATAGCAAGTGGAATTCTATTTCTTTTATACAAAAGACCTCTTCGTCTTTTAATCCCAATTACTATTGGTGCAATGCCAATCTTATTAGTGCATTTTATCATCATGTACTCTATTACAGGTAATATTCTCCCCGTACAAATTAGCCACGAACCATTTCTTTTTGAGTCGTCTTATTGGAGGCATCCTGCTGGACCAGATGCGTTACATCATCCAAAATGGCTCTATGCTTTTAATATTTTGATAGGGGCTAAAGGTATCTTCTTGTTGTACCCTGTCCTTATTTTTGGGCTGTGTACCTGTTATCCAAGTATATGGAAACGTGTATCAAATGATATAAAAGTGGCTTGGCTTTTTTTTATATTCAGTTTTATTATTATTAATCTTTACTATATTTTATCGACCAATAATTATGGGGGGGTATCTTACGGGTTCCGATGGCATGTTGGTTCTATGCCGATATTGATAGGTGCCAGTCTCCCTTTTTTAGAAGGCAAAAAGAAGAATGCTGTGTTTTGGTGTATTTATTTAGTGTTTCTTGTTGTTTCTTTTTATTCTATGTACGAATGTAGATGTTGTCCATGGTCAATTGATAAGGAATGGACCGTTCGTTGGATATTTGGACCTTTATCCTAAATCATTAATTTTCTCTTGATTTAATAGTTTAGAAACGAACTCGAGTTCCTGGGAATGCTGTTAAACTAAATTCAACGCTTATATCTGTTCCCCGTTCTCTTTCTGTCCAACGAAGTCCAATATCCCAACAATGTAGATTACGTCTGAGTTCATACGTTTGCCTACGAAGTTGGTCATTTTCAAGGTCATAAATATGTTCAAAGGCAACAGACCATTTCTCTGTTAACTGATACCCTAACCCATATAAAATATCTCTATTGAAAACAACATCTTCCGTCTCAGCAAGCATAAATCCGATTCGTCCATTGGTTCTCCCTGAAACAAGAGTATTATCAAAATAAAACAATCCTAATAGACGGGTGTAATCCCCTGAAATTAAATCGGTATTTCCCCAGAAGAAATGGTTTCCTTTCTTTTCCCATAACCATTCATCCATCCAATCATGTATAGATAATCTATCAATACCTCTGAGCTGTTGATACCATGGAATTTCTTCTGAAACATGTTTTTCGCCTACAAACTGCACGCCATACCATTTACGTGGTCTTAAATCCATTTCTACCTCATAATCATCCGACTTATGATACTCATTCCAAAAATCATTTCCCTGATAAAGAGTAATTCTTGCAACTTGCCACACCTCCTGTGTCTCTGAATCCTTCCCATAAAAGATATTATCCAACTTTGTTTCCAGGCGTGTTTGCCCTGTAACAGTATCGAGTGGGTCGAAATAATAGCGATCCTCTATATTGTATGCAGACGGGGTTCGGTATGATAGTGTCAATGAAGGTAAGACAAGATGCTTAAAAGCGGAAAAACCTAAGAAACCATCATAAACACGAATTAAACGCGATTGTAATGTTACTCCAAATTTTTGGGATAATCCGCCAATAGTATCATCCTGCTCTGTTTGTTCAGAATACCATGTAATTTGACTTTCTGTAAATGGGGTAACCTTAATCGGTCCCAAAGGCTTCAAATCATACGTTAAACGAGCGATGTTCACCGTACGGAATGCCTCATAATCGTATGGTTCACGACGATTATATGCATTAAACGTATCAAAGGACAGGTATACATTTGAAAATAATGGTTGTTCTAACCAATGAAATGTTACTTCTGGAAGCCGTTCTGTTTCATGAACCCAGCCATGAGTGCCAACACGCGTTGTTGCAGTGGCAATATAATTTGGCTGTCGATAAGTTAGATTGACAAAGGAACGGGGTTCTGTTCGGTCTCTATATGTCTTATAGAAAAAGTCTTTATAAAACTCTTCATCTCCCCAATGTTCTATTTGCCCTAATACAACTAAATCGTCACTTGGCTCGAACCGATGTTTCAAATGAATATAACCACGCTCTTCTGTTGTATATAAACCATGAATTTCGCCTTTTGTTCTGTACATAAAAGAGGTAGGCGTTTCCATAAAATCATAATAGACGTCACCACCAAAGCCTACTCCTTCTTTCTCTGTCGGCATCATTCGGGGACCTAATTGAATATTTTCATTAAATTTATATAAATAACCCACATTTAAGTAAGAACCTATTTCCGATTCCCTCCCCGCATCAATATCAAAACCACCAAATAAACCTCCTTCACCTCCCCAAACAGGTAGAAATAATGGTGTAGTAACTTTCCCTATTTGTAGGCGAAGATACTCAGCTTGCTTTAATCTGCCTCCTTCAACGTCTAATCGTCTCACCTTTACACGATAATGTGGAGGGTCATGGTCACATGTTGTAAGCCAGACATCCTCCGCAGTAAATGTGTTTTCTCCTTTTAATTGTAGTGAACCTGCTTGAAAATAGAAGGGGCCAATAACTCCCTTTGCGTTTTTCATGTCCCCTGTTCGTTTCAAAAAATCATACTCAATCCGCTCAGCGAAAAAATCTCTATAGGGGTCTTTAATGGATAAAAATTCTGCATAAATTTTCCCAGCCGTCAATCTTTTCTGTGCCAATTCCTCTTCTGTTAAAGCAGGCTTCAAGATGGAAGGACTATACCGAATATCCTCTTTTGAAGGGGTTTGATAAATTACCCTATCTGCTTGTAAAACAGCATCTTTTTGAGTAATTCGGACATTGCCCAATGCCTCGACCTTCTCTGCCTCTCCTGCGTATGAGAAATAGTCTGATTCAAAAAGGAGTTCCCCTAATCGAAGGTGAACATTCCCTTCCATAACTGTTGTGTTCGTATCTATTTCCCTATGCATACGGTCCGCCTTAACATCCTTAAAAGGTTGCTTCCAATCAGGAGGGACAAAACCTTCCGCTTCTGAACCTAAACTTAATGGTTGTGTAAAAGCATCCCTTAAAGAACGAGGTTTCATATCTAACATAGGGTTGATAGAAGGTCTACCCGTCATTGGAGCACGAACCCTTTCCATCGGCGGATATCTACGAATGATCGTGCCAACCACAGGTTCTGCTTCTTTTATTTCTGGTTTTTGCGGGGTAGGATTATTGAAATTTCTCTTCACCTTTTGTTTTTTGGAAGGATTCTGTTTCCCATTGTCAGACTGCTGTTCCAATGTTTGTTGTTTTTCATCGGTTTTTTGATTTGTCGCTTCAGCCTGTGAATATGACTGAATACATAAAACAAAAATAAATATACTAATAATAAAAACCCCATTAATTTTTTTTATAAGAAAATCTTCTTTAAGAAATGTCACACTAAAATCTCCAGTTTATTGCTCAGGGATTAAAACCCAAAAAGCAGGAATTTTCTTTTTTGTTTCACTTTTCTTTTGTGTATTTCTTTCTTCATGCTTGGTATCTTCGGTATTACCAATGTTCTCTTGTTTTTGCATTTGTTCCTCTTTTGCAGGAGGTGCTTTTTCTATCCCCTGATCCTTAGCGTCATCCGCATAAGAAGACATCAAAAGTGAAAAAGATAGGACTATCATGAGTAAAAATACAAATATTATTTTCCATTTATTACTCATTTTTTTTCTCCATACTCTTAATAAATGTTAAAACATGTTCTAAAGACTGGACTCCGTTTGCACCACCCATAACTTGAACTGTTAAAGCTCCCACAGCATTAGCTATTTTTGCACATTCCAACAAGGGATAACCTGAAAGATATGCAAACAAAAATCCCCCACACGAGGCATCTCCTGCACCTGTCGTATCCACAACAGGAACCGGATAGGCTGGTAATTGAATTCGTTCATCTTTACTCTTAACTAAAACACCGTATTCTCCCATCTTAATTACAGCAATCTCGACTCCATAACTCATATAAAAATCCGCTATATCCTCTGGCTCTTGCCTACCAGTATAATGGCGTGCTTCTTCTAAACTGGAGAAGATTATATTTGTGTGCCTTAATGCAGGCTCAATGTGAGGTAACCAAATTCCTTTGCCATCATAGCACGTATCAATAGATGTTTTTACCCCTAAAGAACGGGCTTTCTCAAATATCCTGCCAATAGGTTCCCCATCTAATTTCGGAGTTATAGAACTTCCACCCCAGTGCAACATCCGGGAGGAGGTAATGACATTAAAATCTAAATCCTCGTCGCTAACACTTGCATTAGTTCCAACATGATGTAAAAATGTCCGTTCCCCTTGAGAATTAATAAGTACAACTGTAGCTGATGAACTATGCTCTCTTGTTCGTTTTACACCATCTACATTTACACCCGAAGAAGTCAATGCTTGTAATATAAAATCTCCAAATCGGTCTTCTCCTAATTGACCGATAAACGCAGATTTACCTCCTAACTTACTAAAAACCACTGCGGTAACTCCTGCAAGACCTCCCAAATATATTTCTAACTGAGGCACAAGGGAAAGCGTACCCTTATTAGGAAAAGTATCCACAGGTTTCACCATCACATCTGCACAAACAACACCTACAGTTACAAGGTCAAACTTCATTTGCTTTTTCCTCATAATATATATAAATGTTATGCCTAATAATTGCCCAAATTTAATATCAGTATACCAATATTTTTCTTAAATTTCAAAAGGGACATTTTCTTCCTCAAAACTAATTTTTATATGTAGAAAAGCATCATAGACAACTTTATTGTTATAGGACATTTTAAATAATAATTGTGATAAATAAAAAAATATAAATTTCGATTGCTATTTATCAATAAAATAAAATATAATAAAATAGTAAAATTAGGGCTGTAACTGAGTTAAATTTTTTGATAATTTTATTTTTGGCTGAGTGATGTTGAAAGGATAAAAATTTCCCAGTATAAAAGTAGGATTTCTCACTAATGAATCTGGAAGAACATTTAAAACTTTTAAATGAAGCTTTACAACTTGCTGAAATTGGAATTATTCGTTATAGGATGGATGGAGAAATAATTTTTGTTAATCAACCTGTAGTAGAACTATTCGAGCTTGATACCATTTATTCATCTACGGAAGAAATCATTGGAAAAAACATTTTTGATATACAGCGATATATTTTACCTCCAAAATTAATACGAAAACGTTTACAAAAAGAAGAGAGTATACGGTCGTTTGAATATCCATTAGAAACACTTCGTGGAAATAAAAAATGGTTTCTTCATTACTCCTATTTAGTAAAAGATGAAACACTTCAAGAACCTTTTATTCAAGTTATTTTGCAAGATATTACAGAACTCAAAGAAACTAAAAATAATTTGGAAAGTACAGTAAACCGCTTCGAAGCCATACTTAATCTGGACAATAAAATTGCAATTCAAAGTTTTGATAAAAATTACAATGTTATCGTATGGAATAAATATTCAGAAATGTTATATGGCTTACAGAGAGAAGATGTTAAAAAAATTGATGATTTAACGGCGTGTTATACAAATGAGCAAATTACAATACTAAAACAACAATTACAACTTCTCTTTAATGGTAAAACTGCTGAAAGCCTCTTTTGTTGGGATATACAGACAAAAAGTGGCGAAGAAAAATGGGTTCACCTTACTCTGATTCCAGTTATCCGCAATAACACAGTTGATGAAGTTATATGTGTACAAATTGATAATACAGAAGAGCAAAAACAAAGAAAAGAACGAGAAAAATTCCTTGCCCAAACAGAGCATGTTCACAGATTAGAAAGTATTGGTATTTTAGCAGGGGGTATTGCCCATGAATTTAATAATATTTTAATGGGGATTATGGGCCATGCTGAGTTAGCATTAATGTATGGTGAGCAATTACCAAAACGTGTCCAAGATAACCTTGAACAGATACGTAGAGCCACTGAACGTGCAGCAAAATTAACTAAACAATTACTTACTTATGCTGGTAAAGAAAAAGAGATTATTCAAATCTTTGACTTCAACGACATTGCAAATAATGCAATTGAACTGTTCTGTAAATCTGTACCTAAAAATGTAAGGATATTACAACAAATACGTCCAAATCTTCCCTTGATTGAAGGTGATACTGCCCAGATTCAGCAAGCAATAACACATATTCTGGTAAATGCATTAGAAGCATTAAAACCTGATGGTGGCGAAATTATTATTGAGACGGGTAAAAAATATTTAAATGAAACAGATTTAAGACAATTCAAGTGCTCTGATAGAGCCAATCCAGGTGAATATGCATTTATTTCCATAACGGACAATGGAATTGGAATAAAAAGGGAAGATATAGAGAGAATATTTGAACCGTTTTTTTCAACAAAATTTTTAGGACGAGGCTTAGGCTTAGCATCAGTATCTGGAGTTATAAGAACACATAAAGGGGCAATAGACATTAAAAGTACCGAAGGGGGAGGCTCTATATTCACTCTATATTTTCCTGCTTATACAACGCAAAATATCAAAACTGTAACTGTAAAACCGACTATTTTAGTCGTTGACGATGAAGAGGAATTGCAAAAATTTTTCAAAATCATACTACAGAAGGAAAATTATAACGTGATCTGTGCCTTAAATGGCTATGAAGCCATAGACAAAGTAAATGCTTTTCATGAACAAATTAAATGTATTATTTTAGATATAAAAATGCCAGGAATTGATGGTTTTGAAACACTACGACAGATTCGACAAATTCTTCCTAATGTTCCTGTATTAGTATCTACAGGTTACTCTGATTATAATATTGACCATTTAGATGCAGACCTAAAAATCAATGATTTTCTAATGAAGCCTTTTAGAGCAAAAGACATCATAGAAAAAATTAAGAAAATAATCTGACCAAATATCAAGTAAAAGCTATTTAATATCCCTGATAATTCTATTTTATTTAATAATCTTGTTCTACTACTTTTTATGATTGAGTTGAGAAAACTTTTTCCTTAGATTTAATTATCCGTGTTAAAAATGTATTCGTAGGGCAGGTAATTCCAACTATTTCCCCTAATTTACATATAGCTCCATTTAAGGCGTCGATTTCGGTCTTTCGTCCTTGCCTTAGATCTTCACGCATACTTGCATAATGTTCTGCTGTTGGTGGAATAAGTTTATAAAATAAATGTTGCACGTACGCCTCCCATGTTGGAATTATCATAGGTATTTTTTTAGCACTTGCAACCGCATATATTTCATAAATGACCTCTTTCATCATTGTTTGCGTTTCTTCCGCGTCAAGAAGTTTTCCATACGGGACATCTAAGATAGCAGAGAGAGGATTTAGAGCAGAATTATAAGCAACCTTACCCCATATTAACCCTTCGATATTATCTGAATAGATTGTAGGTATTCCCGATTTATCCATTTGCTCCGCTATATTTTTAACCACTGCCTCCTCTGGACCTCCCTTAAACCTACCTAATGCTGTTGGTTCTGCAATAACAGTAACATGAACAAATCCTGGTTTTAATATTCGACTACCGAAAATAACCCTTGCTGGTATCGTTCTTTCCATACCTACATATTGGGCTATTGTTTCTACATTACCAAGTCCGTTTTGATACGAACAGACAAATGTCTCAGATCCCAAGATTGGCAGTATACTCTTTACCGCTTCCTCAGTATCATAAGACTTAACAGCAATAATAATTAGGTCAAACAATCCTTTCCATTCCGCCAAAACGGTAGTACTGGTTGCTAAACCTAAAATATGATGGTTTCCCCAGATTCCAGAAATATACAAGCCCTCCCTTTGAATAGGCTCCATCAATTCTTGTCTTCCTAACAACGTTACATTATGTCCACTTTTCTTTAAGAATCCACCAACAACACATCCTAATGCACCTGCACCAACGATTAATACATGCATCCATTTTACTCCTTCTCACAATCCAATATTAATTATGACCTTTCCAAATTTTATCAATAGTGTTTATTATCTCATTTATGGTGCAAGGTTTGCGAAGACAAGCAACAATTATATCCTTATACTCTTTTGGTATTCCTTCCTCTGGAGAGTCACTGCACACAATTACAGGGATTTTCTTCATTTTTTTTCGTATATATTCCAATAATTTTTTCTCGCCCGTCTCTGTAATGCCGAGGTCAAGTATTACCAGTTTTATATCATTATCTGGAGATGAGAGAACATCCAAAGACTTATCTATATTATCTACACATAAAACGTCAAATCCTTTCATTTTCATGATTTTTTCAAATACATTTTGTAATATTGAATCACTCTCAACCAATAGTATTACATCTTTTGCTTTCTCTTTTTCCGCTAAAGTATTTACTAACGCCTCTTTTAGCAAAGCATGTGGAAATATTACTATAATCTTCGTCCCTACACCCAATTTACTTTCTACTTTCATCCCCCCTTGATGTCCCTGAACTATACCTAATACTGTAGATAAACCTAAACCCCTCCCTAAAAATTTGGTGGTAAAGAAGGGGTCGAAAATCTTATCCATATTTTGTGGGTCAATTCCTTCTCCATCATCTTGAATGGTTAACTCAACGTAATCGCCATCTGTCAAACCTAACCCTTCCATCACAAAAAGGGATAACATTGTTTTATCATAATGAGCAATGCGTGTCTGAAGCATAATTGTCCCCCTTTTATTATCAATTGCCTCAGCTGAATTTGTAACAAGGCTCAAAATGACTTGCCTAATTAAAACCCTATCACATTGAATTGTGGTATCTTCTTTACAAAGGTTAATGTCTAAATTAATTTTCTTTGTTATTGCAGTCTCTAAAACTGGTTTTATATTTTTGATAATATCGTTCAGTTGCTCAGGCTCTTTTTGGATAGCGAAACTTTTTCCAGAATAAATCATCATTTGCTTACATAATTCTGAGGCACGAGTGATAGCATCTTGAATGTTTTTATGATGCACCATTACTTCGTAAGGAATCCTGTCAGAGGGATATTCTGCTTCCTCTAAATCTAAATGACCCTGCATTACCATAAGAAGGTTATTAAAATCATGGGCAATACCACCCACTAAAATGCCAAGACTTTCCCATTCCTGAATTTGCCACAGTTGTTCTGTTTGCCTCTTTCTTCCCGTTATATCTCTGACAATCCCTGAAAAACCAATAACCCGACCTGATTGATTTAATATTGGCAGTAAAGAAGCTTCTACAATCTTTTCTACTTCTCCATTTTTTGTGGTTAAGCTCCATTCATATAGATTTGTTGTTTTTTTAGACTGTTTTACCTCCTCTAATAAATTAGAAACCTTCGATTGTTCATTAACTTCTATGAAATCAATCAAATTTTTATTAATTAAAAATTTAGGGTCATCAAAGCCAAATATTTCACTCAGGGCTGGGTTTGCAAATCGAATATTTCCGTTTAAATCGATTTCGAAATAGCCTTCAATTAACGACTCAATAATATTACGGTATCTTGCCTCACTCTTTTTCAAAGTTTCCTGAGCAATAACTTCGGATGTTACATCACGAATGATACTATCATACCCAACCAACTTTCCCTCTTCATTAAAAATAAGCAAACACATATTCCGTATCCAACGTATTTGCCCATCTTTTCGTATTATTCGATGAGTAATAGGTCCTTTGTTTTCACCTCTCATCAAACTTTCTGCAAAGTCCAAAACCAACGGCTTATCTTCATCATAAACCATTTCATACCAGAGATATGGATTTGCCTTAAAATCTTCAATCGTATATCCTGTTACCGCTTCACATCCTGGCATGTGGATTGTTTCAACTACCACTCCGTTTTCTATCTTTACATGATAAAAATAATCAGTTATTGAATTAACAATCCGACGATATCTCTCTTCACTTTCACGTAGCTTTCTTTCCGTTTCTATTCGCTCTTGCATATTTTCACCTATAGAAACAATCCACAAACGACTTGTCACCCGAAAAAGAATTGGGATGTCCAACCACCGAATATAAATTTCTTCCCCTTTTTTATTAAATAACGGATGACCACCTAAATACGGTTTTGGGTTATTTCTCATTTCTTGAATATATTTGCGAAGTGGTTCTTTCCAAGCTTCTGGAATTGATATATCTAAAAAGTTCCTACCAAGAATCTCTGCCGATGAATAACCCATTACCTTCTCAGATTCATGATTAAACCCCAAAATTTTTGTTGAAAAATCTTCATATACCTCCCATAACACATACATCAACGGGATTTCTTCAAATATAGTATTTAATATTTCCCTAATGAAATTTATTCCTTCTCCCTGCTTCTTCTCAAAAATAGATGTAATATCAACCCATGTCCAACCTGTTATAACCCCATCCTTTTCCTCCTTTAATATCCATCCCTCTAACTTTGCCCACTTGGTTTTACCACCTTTTGTATAATATGCAAAATCATCAACCTCGATATGTCCTGTTTTTCTGACGTGCTCTAATATATCTGAAAATGGACGAAATGGTTTAATTAAACTATCAATTTTAACGCCCTGAAGTTTCTCGTCTGATAAGCAATCCCAAAACGACCGTATCCTCTCATTAAATTCAACTATTCCACCAGCCTCATTTAATATAACAATCCCAATTGGTAAATTTGATGAGACCAAGTTTAACCAATTTTTTATTTGTGCTTTACCTAATTGGGGATTCATAGAGAAAACACTTTATTTATGAGTATTTCTTTTGGACATTTTCCGAATATCCGTTATTATAATAATTAATATCATGTATTAATATTATAATACTAAAACTAATATTATATAATTGTCAAATTTATTAACTTGGTATTTATATTATTTCAATATCTTTTTTAAAATTTTCACTAAATCAGCTGGACGGTAAGGTTTTTGTAGGAATCCTGCTGGCTTAATGTTAGAACATTTCTCAGAAATATCTTGTTCTGAATATCCACTACATAAAATCACAGGGATGTTAGCACAAATCTCGTTCATTTTTTGGAACACTTCAAAACCATCCAACTCAGGCATTGTTACATCAAGTACCACGCCTTTTAAATCATCTTTATGTTGGTAAACTTTTTCTAAAGCCTCCTTACCATTTCTTGCTAAAATAACTTGGAACCCCAAATAGGATATCGTTTCCTCAGCAACTTGTAAAACGCTTTCTTCATCATCAACCAATAGTATCTTTCCCACATATTGACTTGTTTTTAGCCCTTGCTTTCCCAATTGGCTATTTTCAGCAAGATTATTTTCTGTTATTATTTTTGCCACAGGGAAATAGACCTCAACTGTAGTGCCTCTACCAAGTTCACTTTCCACCCGAATTGTCCCTCTATGGCTACGCACAATTCCAAGGACTGTAGCAAGCCCTAAACCTCTACCTGTAAACTTAGTCGTAAAGAAGGGGTCAAATACTTTCACCAATACATCTGGAGTCATACCACAACCTGTATCAGAAACTTTGAGGCATACATACTTCCCCGCAGGAACGTTCTCCAAAAAACCTCCTTTTTTAATTTGTTCTTCCGTTAAATCTACTACCTTGACAGAAACATCGATACTCCCTTTAACATCGCCTAATGCTTCAGAAGCATTTGTAATAAGGTTCATAATAACTTGATGTATTTGGGAAGCATCACCTTGAATTGCAGGTACTTCTTTCGGTAAATGGTACTCAATCGTTGCTTTTTTAGATACAATTGCAGATAATAACGGAGCCATCTCTTCTGCTTGTTCGGACAAATTCATCGGTTTTTGAGTTATCGTACCCTTTCCAGAATAGGCTAACATTTGCTTTGTTAATTCCCCTGCTCGTTGGGCAGATTCTTCAATCCGACGCAAATATATTCTTAATGGGGAGTCTTCGGGCAATCGTGCTAAAACTAATTCGGCATTTCCCAAGATACCGACAAGTATGTTATTAAAATCATGTGCTATACCACCTGCAAGAACACCTAAACTCTCCAATTTTTGTGTATGCAGGATTTGAGCCTCCAATTGTTTCCGTTCTTCCTCTGCTTTTCTACGGTCTGAAATATCACGTGCAATTCCCTGTATTCCCACAGGCATCCCTTTCTCATAGATAAGGCGAGTACTAACCTCAATAGGGATTCTATTACCATTTTTTGAGATAATCTCCAATTCGTATTTTGATATAGGTTCGCCCTCTAATTTCTTTTTTATCCTCTGTTTTACTTCTTCATGATACTCTGGAGCCACTACTTGAAAAATATTTAACCTTAAAATTTCCTCCAAAGTATACCCTGCGGTATTTAGTCCTGCTTTATTTATTGAGGTAAATCTCCCATTCAAATCATGAGTGTATATAATATCATTTGCATTTTCAAAGATTTCCCGAAATTTTTCTTCTGCTTTTTGGATAGTTTTAATTGCCTGTTTCCTCCAGCGAATATCCCTCAGAAAAACCATATAAAAAGATCGACTGGCAAGGATAAAATGCCCCATAACACATTCAACAGGAATTTTTTCTCCTTTTTCTGTCAGTATATCTGTTTCTACTATTTCACCAACATTAAAGCCTTCTGCTGGTTTAAGTTGTTGTAGATATTCTTCCCACTTAGGGATAAACATCTGGATTTTTTGATTTAGAAGTTCCTCTTCATTTTCAACACCGAATAAACTTATTCCACCGCGATTGACACTCATGATGGAGCCCATTTCATCCACCGAAACAAGTGCATAAGGGAGCATTCGCTCTAATAATTCATACTGTCTTCCCTGCCGTCTTTGTGTCTCTTGAACACTATACCATAAAAAAATCCAACTCAGCTCACTTATTATCATATTTAGAAGTGGTATTGCCTCTGCCTCTGGCGTATCTTTACTTGTGCTCGCTAATATAATGAAACCTGAGACTTTATCGCCATTATAAACAGGACCAGCATAAATTTTTACGAAACCTTTATCTTGAAACCCTATTTTTAATTCACTCATCAAAGAAGATACTTCTACAACCTCTTTTTTACTCAAAATTTCAGAAATAATAATATTATCAATGGTTATTTCCCGCAATGTTTTAAGTAACGATTCATCTAAACCTTCTGATGTAATTAATCTGGCTTTTCGTTCTGATAACCTAAAAATAGCCCCAGCCTCAAAAGATATAATTTCAAGAGTGTTCCGTAGAAAGTCTCCAAAAACGTCTTCTTCAGGTATGCCCCGAACAAGGTCTTCACATATCCATTGGACATAGTTTTTTAGATATTGCGTAGCTTTGTTAAACAACTTTGTGCGATGTGCTGTGGTAATTTCCTGACCCAACATTATCAATGTTTTTTCACTATCACCACCAAAATAAAGGGGAAGACATGCCCATAAAATTAGAAGCCGTCGCGAGTCTTTCGTCAATACTTCCCCTTCAAATGAAAATGGTGCCATATCATCTACTCGTTCACCACCCTTAATGAATCGGATTGTCTCCTCTTGAATTTCTTCAGGTATGAACACATCAAACCAATTCATGTTCTTAACTTCCGAAGGAAGCCAACCTGTTAACTTTTTAACATAATCATTTACATATAAAATCTTTCCAGAGTGGTCAATCTGAAGTACAAGGATAGGCAATGCTTCTATAACCTGTAAAAGATGTTTTAATTCTGTCTCCTCAAACCTCCAAATCTCGTTTCTTGTGTCTTTTATTGGAAATAATAGAAATAAAACCCTTTCTTGCTGTTTTGACTCTTTCTGAATCCTAATTCCTAAAATACCAATTCTTTCTGACTCGCCTTTCTTCTTCGCTGAATGTATCCTCCAAACTTGAATCCAATAAAAGGCATCTTCAGGGATGAGAACTCCTTTATAAGGATAAATAATAGAAACATATTTGTTTACCAACTCCCCTATTATATTACCTCCTCTTGTTTTGCCTGATAGTCGCTTTTTTGTCTCTGTATCACAACTTTCAATAACCCCGTTTACTTGACATATTAAAAAACTAATTTCTGACTTTTTCAATATTTTCAATATTTCCCTCATGTGTATGCTATTCATACATTTTGCCTTCTATTAAATTTTGGTAGCCATAAATCTATTTCATACTAAATATTAAAATTCAATATATTCCTTTTAAATTATATATAGAGTTAAATCCTTTTGAGACCTTTAATCATACTGTTTTTATTCCCATTATTTTGTTTTAGATTTGCCTCAGTCAATATAACTTTTTATTTGCAGGTAATGTAAGCCATTATGTTTTTTTATTTATCTTCGGGAAAAAGAGACGGGGTATCCGATGTGGGGGGAGTTAATCCAAAATGTTTGTATGCCAATGGTGTAGCAACCCTGCCTTGGGGTGTTCGCTTTAAAAAACCAATTTGGATAAGATATGGCTCGTGGACTTCTTCAAGAGTCTGACGTTCCTCACCAACAGCAACTGCAAGTGAATTAAGCCCTACAGGTCCACCTGAAAATTTTTCAATAACAGTTTTCATTAAAAGCCTATCCATATCATCAAGCCCTAAATCATCTATTCGAAGCAATTTTAGGGCAGAGTTAGCAAGTGCCAATGTTATTGTACCGTCACCTTTAACCTGAGCATAATCCCGAACCCTACGTAGCAATCGATTAGCAATACGAGCTGTTCCTCGTGAACGTCTTGCAATTTCCAACGCTGCATCTTCATCAATCGGCACATTTAAAATTCGCGATGAACGAAGTATTATTGTTTGTAGTTCCTGTGGAGAATAAAAATCAAGCCGACATGAATCCCCAAATCTCGCCCGTAATGGTGGCGTTAGTAGCCCTGCACGTGTTGTGGCTCCGATCAAAGTAAACGGTTTTAATCCTAACTTGATAGAACGTGCCGTCGGTCCTTTTCCCAACATAATATCAATTTCAAAGTCTTCCATAGCAGAGTAAAGGGTTTCTTCAACAGCACGATTTAACCGATGTATTTCATCAATAAATAAAATGTCATAATCATTCAAACCTGTTAATATGGCGGATAAATCCGCTTGCCGTTCTAACACAGGACCTGAGGTCTGATGTATTGTAACACCCATCTCATTGGCTAAAATTCGGGCAAGGGTCGTCTTCCCTAAACCGGGTGGACCATAAAGCAAAATATGGTCTAATGGCTCTTTTCTCTGTTTTGCTGCACGAATAGAAATTTGCAGTTTTTCCTTTACTGGCTCCTGCCCAGGAAAATCCTGTAATCGCTGAGGCCTAATCTGCTCGTCAAATGCGGTTTCATCTTCTATTGGTTCTGGAGCGAATATGTGTTCAGAACTCATGAATGGAACCCTCCTTTGAGATATCGCAATGCTATGCGAATTAAATCTTCAATACTTGCATTTTCACCTAATTGTTTTCTTGCGAAGGAAACCGCACTCTTAGCCTCACTTGCAGAACAGCCCATGGATACCATTGCCTGATATGCCTCATCTGTGTCCTGCAATACCTCTTCTCGTGGAGTCAGTAAAGCAGATAGTTCAATATCTTCTCCCATCTTATTGCGGAACTCCAAAATTAACCGTTGCGCTGTCTTCTTCCCTATTCCTGGCGCAGTGGCGATTAAATGATAGTCGTTTCCCATCACTGCCTTGCGAAAATCGTTTACAGAAAGCGTAGATAGTATGGCTATTGCCATCTTGGGACCAATCCCACTTATCGCAATAAGCCTTTGGAAAAGTAATTTCTGCTCCTCACTTTCAAAAGCATATATATCAACAGAATCTTCACGCCAAACAGTATAAACAGGGAACATCGCTTCCTCATTTACATGTACCTTGTTTAATAAACTAATAGGAACATTCAATAGATAACCCACTCCTTGAATATCTAATACTAAGGTATTCGTTCGAACTTTTGTTATCACGCCACGTAGATAATCAAACATATTTTTTCTCTCGTGTTTTCTTTATTGTCTCATAATAGAATAAAAAGTATAAAATACCATTGTAAAAAAATTACAATATATCAAATAATATTAAACTAAAGGCTTCTTTTATATAATAGTCTAATATTTTATCATGAAACCCGTTGATATTAGACAAGGCTATTTTTTACAAGGTATGCACAATGAAAATAAAATTATCCATATTATTAATACTAACACTTGTTAGTTTTCTATGCCCATTTGCTGAAAATAGTCCTACTGTAAGTGTTCAGGAAGCTCAAGAAACAGAAATAAAAGATAATTCTACTGTCGAAGTTCAGATAAAGGATAATAAAACACAGGAATCCTCAACAGTATTTGTCAACTCAAATGAACGTTTATTTCGCGAACTTCAAGATATGAAAATAGCCCTTCAACAAATACAACAAACATTAGATTATTTAGTTAACCACGTTATCGCAGATTTAGAAGCAGAAAATCAACGTCTTCGAGATGCATTACAAAATTCTGGAGTTAACGTTATATTTCCAGAAGATCTTAACAACAGAAAAGATAGCACAAAATTTATTCCAGGCAGTACTATTAATAATACCCTTCAAACTCTCAACCCACCCATAGATAATCTTGACAATCAAAATAGGGAACAACAATCGCAAGATACTACTCCCCAACAATTCTCATTTCGGGTAATAGAAGAATGGGGACGAAATCCTGAAGTGGTGAAGCAACTCAATACCAATGCACCTTCTGTAAAAGGAGTGGTAGGTGTCGTCCCACCAGGAAGCTCAAAAGAACAACTTCAGGAATTAGCGAGGGAATTACGAAACAAATATGATGAATATGACAATATAAATATTGAGGTTTTCGATGATGAACAATCAGCACGAGAATTTGCTGAAAAAAATGTCAGGAATCAAGACCATAATGTTTTAAGTATTTCAAAACATAAAGAAAGTGGAAGAGATATTATCACAATCTATGGGGAAAGCCAGTCTCAAAATGCATCTATCCCCATAAGTTCTACCCCTGAAAACTAAAGACAAAACATAATTTGACCTATCTTTCTTAAATTCCGGTTTGACATTTACCCCTTTTTTATGGTATTACTATTATGCTAATTAGTAATACTAACAAAAATAAACTAATAATTTATAGGAGTGTTCATTATGAAGAAAACTGGTTTTACTCTTATCGAACTTCTTGTTGTCATCGCAATCATTGGCATTTTGGCAGCAATATTGCTTCCTGCATTAGCAAGAGCACGAGAAGCGGCACGCAGGTCCAGTTGTCAGAATAATCTAAAGCAATTTGGATTATCATTCAAAATGTACGCTAACGAAGCAAAAGGAGAAAGATTTCCTCCACTTCAACCTTTCACGAATCCTAATGGAGCTCCTCTTTTTGCATCACCGGACCCAGAAGGCTTCTTTCCTGAGTATATGAATGATTTAAATACTGCAAAATGTCCATCAGATACAGGTGTAGATGCGCAGGGGCAATATGTCGCTGCACGCATTCCCGATGGTTCTATCGAAGACCACATTAAAATTGCAGAGGAAAATAATGATAGATTAAGTGCGCGTTACTTCCGTGCCGCTGCATTAGGTCGTTCTTACTGGTATCACGGTTTTGCTATTACAAATATTGAGGAGTTCTACGGTATGTGGAACGCAACGGGAACACTTGTAGAAATAGAAACGATTCCTCCAGGAACTATAATTGGTGTTAACCCTGTTACTGCACCTGTAAAAAGAAAAAATTTTGATAACGACATTCCTGTTACCACAAAACTCCCATGGACTGCCATTTTAGGAAAAGGTTATGCAACAACCAATAATTGTGCTCGTTTACGAGAAGGCATTGAACGCTTTGCTATCACAGATATAAATAACCCTGCCGCTTCAGCACAGGCACAAAGTGAAATTATTATTATGTTCGACACATTTGGTAATCCCAATGATTCTGCAACTACCGGGGGAGGAGTTGTTTTCAACCACATGCCCGGTGGTTGTAATGTTCTCTACATGGATGGACATGTTGAATTTATCCGTTATCCATCCAAATTCCCTGTTATAGATGACAAGGATAACAACTATGGAATACCAAGGCAGGTAGGACATTTTGGGCTACAATAGAATTTAGGATTTATGTGATGAAACCTTCTTCAATCTTTACTTTTAGGCTCCTATTTGTTTTAGCAGTGTCGTGCTATATGTGGGGCGGGTTCTTATCGCCCCACATATACGCAGACAAACCTATTGTCGTTGGAACTTCAGGCATTCATTCCGCAGTTAAGGACCTGACAGGAAAAGACACAGAATTAGCGATTGTAGTACCTCCAGATTTATGTCCAGGGCACTTCGACCTCAAACCCAGTGACATAGAAAAATTCATTAATGCCAAGTTAGTTATTTTACATACATGGCAGAAAGACTTGCCTGCGATTAAAAGCCTTATTCGTGGGACAAATCCTTCCCCAGAAAAAGTAGTATATATTCAGGTAGAAGGAAATTGGCTTGTCCCTAAAAATTATATTCTTGGCTTAGAAAAAGTAGGAGCAGAATTAATTAAAGCTGGTTTATTAACAGAGGAAAGTTACAAACAGCAAATAGATAAAAGAAAAAAAGAAATCCTAAATTTTGAACAGCAAATATTAAATAATATAAAGGTTTTCCAGCCCGAGAATTTCCCAGTTATTACTTCGGTTTTTCAAAGTGATTTTATGAATTGGTTAGGCTTTAAAGTAGTAGCTACCTTCCCTCGAACAGAAGAAATTAATTTATCCTTATGGGGAGAAATTCTGAGTAAAGGGAAAAAAGAAAAAGCTAAAATTGTTGTTGAGAACCTCCAAAGTGGTGAAATAGAACTTGTAAAAAGATTAGCCTCCGAATTAAATGCTCAATCTGTTATATTGTCAGGTTTCCCTTATGCCTGTCCAAGTTGCAATTCATGGGAGGCAAGCGTGCAAAATAATATAGATATTTTGTTGAAAGCAGTAAAAAATACACATTAAGCGAATAAGTCAATTACATGTCAAGGGATGTTTTGTCTGAAAATATCATTATTCTAAAAAATGTTAGCGTTTATTACAATAGTCATACCGCTCTCGATGATATTAATCTATCATTCCGAAAAGGAGAATTTACTGTAATTTTAGGACCTAACGGTTCAGGGAAAACCACATTATTGAAGGTATTATGTGGTTTATGTAAATTTCAAAAAGGTTCCGTAAAAGTTTTGGGGCAAACTCCTTCTTCTTATAATTTCCTATTACGCAGAAAAATCGCCCATGTAGCTCAGGTAGAATCAATAGATCCAAAATTACCTATGACAGTTCGAGAATCAGTAGCTATAGGGAGAGGAGGAATTTGTGGGTTAGGTAAGCCTCTGACTAAAGTAGATTGGGACTTAATTGACTCTACAATAAAGTGGGTTGGTATTTCTCATTTAGCAAATAAACCCATCGGACAGATTTCCGGAGGAGAACGGCAAAAAGCATCTATAGCCCGTGCGTTAGTCCAACAGGCACCCATTTTACTTCTCGACGAACCAACAGCATCTATTGACCCCAATGCACAAAAAGACATTTTAGATTTACTTGAACATAGGATGGATTTACATCGATTTACGACGTTATATGTTACTCACGAATTAGCCATGATACCCAACCGATGCGACCGTGTTGTAATGTTGCAAAATGGTAAAATATGGGCAGATGGGAAACCTGAAGAACTATTGGTAGAAGATAAATTAAAAGATTTATATGGTGGGAATGGATTCTGTTGTTCTGGTAGATTTGGGTTTCACCATTCACACCATTGAAAGAGAAGTATAATTATGCATTATATATTAGGAATACCCGAATATCTGTGGCTCCCTATCCTTGCAGGACTTTTCTCCGGAATTGCTTGTAGTATTGTTGGCGTTTTTATTGTTACGATGCATTTATCCTTCTTAGGGATTTGTATTGCCCACTCTGCATTTACAGGGGCATTATTTGGGCTATGGGTAGGTTGGAACCCTCTGGCAGGGGCTATTTTATTTAGTCTTATTGCTTCTGCTATAGTAGGACCCCTTGCAGACCGAGGGGAATTAAGCCCAGACACATCTACAGGTATTGTCTTTTCAACAATGTTAGGATTGGCTTTTCTCTTTCTCGGTCTGATTCCTGGTTCTAAAGCCAGTGCTTTGAGTTTATTCTGGGGAAACATCTTAACCGTAACGCAGATTGACATATATATTTTAGCGGGCATAGCTATTTTTTTATTGCTATTATTTACTGTTTTTTATAAAGAAATTCATGCAGTTTTATGTCATCGTCAGATTGCTATGTATGTTGGAATACCAACCGCCCTTATTTTTTACTTGCTATTAATTGCCACGGGATTAACCATTGCAGTCTCTTTACAAACTGTGGGTGGTTTGCTAATTTATAGTTTGTTGTTAAATCCCTCCGCATCAGCACATCAACTTACCTACCGATTCAAAACGATGCTCATTTTATCCGTTCTCTTTGGTGTAATTTCTTGCTGGGGTGGAATTGCTCTTTCATACAAATATAATCTGCCTACAGGTGCTACGATTATATTAATCTCTTCTGTGATATTCATCCTATCTGCCATCTTTTCACCCAAAAGACAGATAAAAGGAACAAAAAATGTCTAACAAACAACCTATGTGCTCGGACAAACAATATCATCATCAAAAAGAAATTATAGATTTCTTTGACCATCATGCACCTCAATGGGATTCATATGTCTCTGAAGGTGTGTTGGACAAAGTAGAAAATCTTTTAAAAAATATTGATATCAAACCCACCAATACAATCCTCGATATTGGTTGTGGAACAGGGATTTTAGTCCCTTATTTGTGGAATCGTTTACAGCAGAACGGAACTCTAATTGAAGTGGATGTTTCACGTGAAATGATTTGGCATGGTAAAATGAAATTTAAGAAAATTCCATGTCATTGGCTAATCACAGATGCCCATTTCCTGCCACTTAAATCTGAAATTGCTGATGTTATTATCTGCTTTTCGATATTCCCCCATTTAATAGACAAAAAACAAGCTATAACAGAGCATAGCCGAGTATTAAAAAAGGGTGGAATCTGGGTTGTTTGTCATTCACAGCCCAGCAAAGCAATTAATGAATTTCATCAACATGTCGGCGGTGTTGTGGCTAATCATGTAATACCAGAGATAAATGAAATAACACAGTTTTTAAAAGATGCCAATTTAAACTTGCACCATTTTCAAGACAATGAAGAAGGATACCTGCTTATAGCGACACGCTAAAACAAACTGTTTAACATCATGCCTATCATTTTGATATAATTTCTACATCAACTTACCTTATCCCGAACTAAACAAAAAGGATGCTTTTATGGGTAGCGATATTTCTATTTTTGATTTGACTGGTAAAACTGCTGTCGTTACAGGAGGTGCTGGTGTGCTTGGAACATCGATGGTTGAGGGATTAGCCCGTGCTGGAGCATCTGTTGCCATAGCAGATGTTTTATTAGACAAGGCAAACGAACTAAAACAGAAAATTGAAAATCAAGGTGGAAAAGCACTTGCCCTATATATGGATGCTTTTGATAAGGGCACCATCGAAGAATGTGCTAATAAACTAATTAAAGAATGGGGAAAAATTGATATTTTAGTTAACGGTGTAGGAGGCAACATGAAACAAGCAACGACATCCCCAGAATTAAGTTTTTTTGACATACCCGTCGATGCCTTCCAAAAAGTCGTTAACTTGAACTTATTAGGTGGTGCCATTATACCTTCTCAGGTATTCGGAAAATATATGATAAAGAATACAGAAGGAGGTTCTATCATCAATATTGCGTCTATGAATGCTATTCGACCGTTAACACGTATACCTGGCTATAGTGCTGCGAAATCTGCTGTTGCCAATTTTACCCAATGGTTAGCAGTACATTTTGCTCAGGAATATAATCCAAAATTAAGAGTTAATGCTATAGCCCCAGGTTTTTTCCTAAGTGAACAAAATCGGTATTTATTAATTGACGAGAAAACAGGAGAACCTACAACCCGAGGGAAAACGATATTAGCCCATACTCCTATGGGTCGCTATGGTGACCCATCAGATCTTATAGGAACACTTATCTGGCTTGCCAGTGATGCATCAAAATTCGTTACAGGTATCATAGTTCCCGTTGACGGCGGATTTTCAGCATTTTCTGGCGTGTAATAAATAAACATGTAAAAAAAGGAACAAAAAATGAAAGAAGATATTCAAAAATTATTAGACCACAAACCCACTTCTCCATTTTTAATCGCCATTGATTCCGATGGTTGTGCCTTTGACACAATGGAATTAAAACAAAAAGAATGTTTTACACCGAATACAATTAAATATTGGAATCTCCAAGCCATCTCTAAATATGCCCGTGAAGCATGTGAATTTGTAAATCTCTATTCCAAATGGCGTGGAGCCAACCGTTTCCCTGCTCTCATAAAAGTTTTTGACCTCTTAATGGATTGGGACAAAGTCAAGGCAAGAAAAGTTCAAATTCCACAAACACCAAATTTGCGAAAATGGATTGAAACAGAAACAAAATTGGGCAATCCTGCATTGGAAACATATTGCAAAGAACATCCAGACCAGGAGGATATGCAGATAACGCTCCAATGGAGTAAGGCAGTTAATAAAACGGTTGAAGATATTGTCAAAGGTGGTTTACCTCCGTTCCCCTTCGTGGAAGAATGCCTTCAAAAATCTCAGGGAAAAGCAGATATTATGGTCTGTTCACAAACTCCGACCGAAGCATTAGTCCGTGAATGGCAGGAGCAAGACCTTGCCAAATACGTGTTTGTTATATGCGGACAGGAAATAGGTACAAAGGCGGAACATATTAAGTTCGCTTCGGAAAACCGATACGAAAAAAATCATATCTTGATGATTGGCGATGCCTATGGCGACCTTAAAGCGGCTCGTGCCAATAACGCATTGTTTTTCCCCATCAACCCAGGTCACGAAGAAGAGTCATGGCAACGACTTTACGAAGAAGGATTAGACCGCTTTTTCAATGGCACTTTTGAAGGAGAGTATGAAACTGCTCTTATCAAAGAATTTGACAAATATTTACCTGAAATTCCACCCTGGAAAAGATAAATTTTTTACAGATAAAAACAATTAAAACTATGTTAATTATTGCAGATGAAAATATCCCTTATGTAAAAGAAGGTTTTAACCAATTCGGAGAAGTAATCACTGTCCATGGCAGAAAAATTACAAAGGACATTATTAAAAATGCAGATATTCTTTTGGTTCGCTCTATCACAAAGGTAAATGCTGACCTTCTTGAAGGGTCTTCTATTCGTTTTATTGGTACTGCAACAATTGGCTATGACCACATTGACCTCGACTATATAAACTCAAAAGGTATTGCCTTTTCCAGTGCCCCAGGGTCGAATGCGAATAGTGTAGCGGAGTATGTAGTTTCAGGACTGCTTCAATTGGAACAAAATCATGGATACAAATTGCAAGGTAAAAAAATAGGTATTGTGGGTGTAGGGAATGTAGGTTCTCGTGTTGCCAAGAAGGTCCCTGCATTAGGTTTGTTTCCTGTGCTTTATGACCCACCTCTCGCGGAAAAAATGAATAATTACCCATTATTTGAATCGCTTGAAACTATTTTAAATTGCGACATTATTACCTTCCATGTTCCTTTAGAGAAAAAAAGTCCCTATCCAACCTTCCACATGGCAGATAAAGATTTCTTTGCAAAGATACAAAAAGGCACTGTAATCATCAACACCTCACGTGGTGCGGTTATAGAAACAGAATCATTATTAAATGCAATCGAACAGGGAATTATCTCTCACTCTATTATTGATGTCTGGGAGAATGAACCGAATATTAATATTAACCTTTTAAAAAAAGTAACAATAGGCACCCCTCACATTGCAGGATATTCTTTCGATGGTAAGGTAAATGGGACTTATCAATTGTATCTGGCTTTATGTAATTTTCTAAAGGAAAAACCTACATGGGATTACAGAAAAAATCTACCCGACCCTCCTATTAAGGAAATACACATAACTGATAATAATCCACTAATCCTACATTCCATAGTTCACAAAATATATAATATAACCGCAGATGATAAGGCGTTAAGAGAAATAGAAAATAAAGAAGAAAGTGAACGAGGTTCTTATTTCGACCTCTTACGAAAGAATTATCCCATTCGGCGGGAATTTCACAATACAACTATCCGTTTTAATAAAGATAATCCAATTTTGGCAAATCAATTTGAGCGATTAGGCTTTAAGATTATAAAGGATTGCAAATGATACAACAATGTGTTGCGGAAAAAAATTTTTTAAAGCCTGAAGAGATTTCTCAATTTGTCCATAAAGTTTGTTCTGGATTAGAAGTTCAAGGGAAAAAAGTCCTCGTTATTATTCCAGACCAAACGCGTAGTATGCCCATGCCTCTTATGTTCAAAACTCTAACAGAAGCATTATCTCCTAAAACAGCAAAATTAGATTATATCATTGCGTTAGGGACACATCCTCCCCTACCTGAAAGTATGATTTGCAAGTTATTAGGTGTTACATCAGAAGAACTACATACAAAATATAAAAACATAAAAATTATCAATCATGCATGGCAGGACCCGAATGTCTTACATCTTTTAGGTATTATCTCGAAAGAAAAAGTTTATGAATTCTCAAATGGTTTGCTCAATCAAGAGGTCCCTGTTCAAATCAACCGAGTAATTCTTGATTATGATGTTATCCTCATTGTGGGTCCCGTTTTCCCTCATGAAGTTGTAGGTTTTAGCGGGGGAAATAAATATTTCTTTCCGGGGATTTCAGGCCCTGATTTTCTTAATGTATTCCACTGGTTGGGGGCATTGATAACAAACATAAAAATTAACGGTATTAAACATACACCGGTTCGCCAATTGATTGACTATGCGAGTTCCATGATACAAAAAGAAAAATATTGTTTTGCCCTGAATGTGGAACATGACAAAACCCGTGCTATCTTTTTCGGAACACCTGAAGAGGCATGGGATGTTGCAGCAGATTTATCAGCAAGAACACATATTATTTATAAACCTCGTGCTTACCATTCTATTCTGGCAGAGTCGCCTCTTATGTATGATGAAATATGGACAGCGGGAAAATGTATGTATAAATTAGAGCCTGTTGTTGCTGATGACGGAGAACTTATTATTTACGGACCTCATATCAAAGAGATTAGCGTTACACATGGACACCTAATTCGTAAAATCGGATATCATACTCGTGACTACTTCCTTGCACAGATGGACAAATTTCGCGACATTCCAGGTGGTATTTTAGCTCATTCTACACACGTCCGCGGAATAGGAACCTATATTAACGGCATAGAAAAACCACGAGTCAAAGTAACCTTAGCCACATCTATTCCTAAAGAAATATGCGAAGAAATTAATTTAGGTTATAGAGACCCATATTCGATAAATATAGAGGATTGGAAAAATCGAGAAGATGAGGGGATTCTCTTTGTTCCACAAGCTGGGGAAATCCTCTACCGAGTAAAAAACTCATAAATGTTTATACTTTCACATAAGAAACTCAGTAATTTAAAATAAACTTAAAATGCCATATATCCAAATTAACTTTAGAAAGGAGATAAAGATAATGCCTAAAAATGTTATCGTTGCTCAATCAGGTGGGCCGAGTCCTGTGATAAACAACTCACTTCGAGGTGTAATAGAAACGTGCAAAATGTTTCCCGAAACCTTCGGGACAGTTTATGCTGGTTGGCATGGAATTGAAGGCGTTATTAAAGAAGAACTTCTAAATTTATCCGAACAAAACCCAGAAGAAATTGCTTTATTGAGACATACCCCCGCAGCAGGTTCTATTGGAACATGCCGATACAAATTAAAGAAAGGGCAAGAAGAAGATTATCAGCGAATTATTGATGTAATGAAAGCCCACGACATCGGATATTTCTTTTATATCGGTGGAAACGATTCAATGGATACTGCAAACAAGGTAAGCAAATTAGCCTTAGAGCAAGGTCTCGACCTGGTGGCGGTAGGTATTCCAAAAACAATAGACAATGATGTAGGAGATTCCGAATTCAAACTTATAGACCACACACCAGGTTACGGAAGTGTCGCTCGTTACTGGATGTGTATGGTTCAGAATGCTGAAGAGGAAAATCGCGGTTCCTGTCCAGCGGACCCTGTATTAGTATTACAAGCCATGGGCAGAAAAATTGGTTTCATTCCAGCATCCGCACGCTTAGCCGACCCAGACCGACAGATACCCCTTCAAATATACATGACTGAATCAAAAGTTACCCCTGAACAAATGTGCGACCTTGTAAACGACCAACTAAAACGCGATGGTCGTTGTATTATTGTAGTAAGTGAAGGCTTTGAAGTCGGCGAGATTGGAGAACTAAAAGACAGTTTCGGACATACTCAATTTGGTTCTGCAAAACTTACTGCAAGCCAGAAAATAGTAAACCTTCTCAATGAAAAAGGTTTGGCAGTTCGTGGTTCTGCACGAGGACAGGTCATGGGAACAGACCAACGCTCTTCTGCTATTTATGCCTCTGTTGTTGATTTAGATGAAGCCTACAATGTTGCACAAAAAGCAGTGCTTATCGCTTTAGAAGGTGAAAATGGCTGGATGGCAACTATATTAAGAACCCCTGGGACTATTTACCACGTCTATTACGATAAAGTTCCATTAGAAAAAGTGGCTAATTCAGAACGCACGTTCCCAGAAGCATGGATAGCCCCTAATAGAATTGATGTAACAGACGACTTTATTAAATATGCCATGCCATTGGTCGGTGAAGAATGGGCAAGTGTCCCATTGGTGAATGGAAAACAACGCTTTACTCAATTTAGACCGATTTTTGCTGAAAAGAAATTACCTGCCTACGTTCCTCAGGGGCATAGAAAATAGCATTTACGATATAATTATTCATTCTACAAACAAGCAATAAATATTAAGATAAAGGAGAATCATATGAGCGAACTTAAAGACATCGGATTAATAGGTTTAGCAGTAATGGGTGAAAACCTGGTGCTAAACATGGAAAGTAAAGGTTTTAGCGTTGCGGTATTCAATCGCACTGTATCCAAAGTAGATGATTTCATCAACGGTCGTGCAAAAGGAAAAAATATAAAGGGCTGTCATTCCTTACAAGAACTTGTGAATAGTCTAAAAAAACCACGCAAAATTATGCTTATGGTAAAAGCAGGTCAAGCAGTAGATGACTTTATTGAACAACTTATTCCATTATTAGACCAGGGAGATATTATTATTGATGGAGGTAATAGTCATTTCCCTGACACAACCCGCAGAACGAAATATTTAGAAAGTAAAGGCCTTCTATATATAGGCACAGGTGTATCGGGTGGAGAAGAAGGAGCCTTAAAGGGTCCATCCATGATGCCTGGCGGTTCTCCACAAGCATGGCAACATGTAAAAGACATTTTTCAATCTATATGTGCTAAAACTCCGGAAGGAGAACCCTGTTGCGATTGGGTAGGAGAAAATGGAGCAGGCCACTTCGTTAAAATGGTACATAATGGTATCGAATATGGTGATATGCAAATGATATGTGAGACATATCATCTTATGAAACAGGGTTTAGGAATGACAAATGAGGAGATGCATCAGGTCTTTTCGGATTGGTATAAAGGAGAATTAAATTCATATCTTATCGAAATTACCCGCGACATTCTTGCATACAAAAATGAAGAAGGTCAATATGTCGTTGACCTTATTTTAGATACTGCCGGACAAAAAGGCACAGGCAAATGGACTGTTATCTCTGCTTTAGATGAAGGGCAACCTTTAACAGCCATTGCAGAAGCAGTGTTTGCACGTTGTTTGTCCTCTATTAAAGAAGAACGGGTAAAAGCCAGTCAAGCATTACAAGGGAAAGTAACCAATTTCACAGGTGATAAAAACCAATTTATTAATGACCTCCGCAAAGCCCTGTATGCCTCTAAAATTGTCAGTTATGCTCAAGGCTACCAATTAATGCGTTCTGCTGCAAAAACTTATAACTGGAACTTAAATTACGGCGGTATTGCATTAATGTGGCGGGGAGGCTGTATTATCCGCTCTGTATTTTTAGGTAAAATAAAAGAAGCCTTCGATAGAAACCCCAATTTAGAAAATCTGTTATTAGACCCATTCTTTGCGGGTATAGTCAATGATACACAAGATAGTTGGCGTCGTGTTGTTTCTACTGCGGTGCAATTAGGAATCCCTGTACCTGCCATCAGTTCTGCATTATGCTACTTCGATGGCTATAGAAGTGCATGGCTTCCAGCAAACCTTCTTCAAGCACAACGCGATTATTTCGGTGCTCACACATATGAACGAGTAGACAAACCCAGAGGTGAGTTTTTCCACACCAACTGGACTGGGCGTGGCGGTTCAACTTCTGCCTCAACATATACTGTTTAGAATATATGAGTGAATTGCATCCAGCAATACTTGCTTTACTGGCAACATCATTCACATGGTTTATGACATTGTTAGGGGCTTTGCCTGCTTTGTGGGCAAAGCCAATTCCTCAAAAAGTCCTCGATGGAACATTAGGAATGGCAGCGGGAGTAATGATTGCAGCGTCCTTCTGGTCATTACTGGAGCCTGCAATCGAGATGAGTAAAGAAATGGGTATGCCATCATGGTTACCTGCTGTTATTGGATTTTTATTAGGAGGTGTTGCCTTATGGGCTATGGATAAGATACTCCCTCATTTACATCAAGGATTATCTATTGAAAATGCAGAAGGGCTTCATACAAACTGGAGAAGAAGCACTCTTCTGGTGATGGCTATTACCATGCATAACATCCCTGAAGGGTTAGCTGTTGGCGTTGCTTTCGGTGCAACTGCATACGGTATTCCAGGGGCATCTTTAACAGGGGCTATTGCTCTCGCTATTGGTATCGGTCTGCAGAATCTACCTGAAGGCACTGCTGTGGCTCTACCTCTTCGTCGTGAAGGCTTTTCCCCATGGAAAAGTTTTTTTGTAGGACAACTTTCTGGTATCGTTGAACCCATTGCTGGAGTAATTGGCGCCATCACTGTTATATTTGCCAGACCTATTTTGCCTTTTGCCTTAGCCTTTGCCGCAGGGGCAATGATTTTCGTTGTAGCCGAAGAATTAATTCCCGAATCACAAAAAGAAGGCGATACCGATTTGCCTACGGTAGGTGTCATGTTCGGTTTCGCCCTCATGATGTTCTTAGATGTAGCGTTAGGATAAAAATATATGAACAAAAATAAACCTAAAATCTTTATTACACGCAATCTTCCCGAAAGAGGTCTGAAACTACTCTTTCAAAACTTTGGGGAAGAAAATATAAAAATATACCCATGTGAAACACCTATCCCTTATGAAGAACTCTTAAAAGAGGTTCGAGGAATAGATGCTTTACTTTGCTTACTAACAGATAAAATTGATGCAAAAGTAATGGAACAGGCAGGATCTCAATTAAAAATAATTGCAAATTACGCGGTTGGTTTTGATAATATAGATATAGTCGAAGCAACGAAAAGGAAAATAGTAGTGACCAACACTCCAGGGGTCTTAACAGAAACTACAGCGGATTTGGCATGGGCACTTTTAATGGCATCAGCACGCCGATTGGGTGAAGGGGAACGATTGGTTCGTGCCTCGCAATGGGCAGGTTGGAACCCTACATTACTTCTGGGTATGGATGTGCATGGAAAAACATTGGGTATTTTTGGTATGGGAAGAATTGGTCAGGCAGTCGCACGAAGAGCCAGTGGCTTCAATATGCGTATTATTTATTACGATGTTAACGAACCGAAACTCCCTTCCGATATAAAAGCTACACAGGTAGATAAAGAGACACTTCTAAGAGAATCTGATTTCATTTCTATCCATTGCCCCCTTACTCGAGCAACATATCATGCTTTTGGGATTGAGGAATTTAAAAAAATGAAACGGACTGCATGTATCATAAACACATCTCGTGGTCCTGTTATTGATGAGGAAGCATTAGCTCAGGCTCTTAAAGAAGGGTTAATATTCTCTGCGGGATTAGATGTTTTTGAAAAAGAACCCGAAATCCATCCTGATTTACTTAATTGCCCTAATGCCATTTTGATACCTCACTTAGGAAGTGCTTCGGTAGAAACCCGTTCGCGAATGGCAGAAATCGCTGCGCAAAATATTATTGCTCGTCTCAACGGGAAAACACCACCTAACCCAGTAAACCCAGAAGTACTCTAACCGCCCATGTAAAACACGAAATCACATCTCTCTATATCGGAAAAATATCCATAGAACACCTACTGCGGATATAATACATAGAACCACAATTAGGTAAAATATATAAGGATGATGTTGGGCTGGAATGGGGACATTCATTGAAAATAAACTTACAATGAAAGTAGGAACCATTAATGCTATTGTAATAATATTTAACAATTTCATTAAAACATTCAGATTATTGCTTACGATAGATGCACGTGCATCCATTAAGTTTGATAACACTGTGGAATGAATATCTGCCACACGAAAACATTGGTCATTCTCAATAATTAAGTCATCCAAAAACTCTTTCCCTTCATCGCTTAAGCCTATTTTATCTGCACCTGCACGAAGTTTGGCAAGGATAAGACCATTTCCATGGATAGCATTTAAGTAGTAAACCAAGCTTTTTTCTAATGCAAAAAGGTTGATGAGGAATTTATTTTCCAGAGAACGGTTTATCCGATACTCTACTTCTTCCGCAACCATGTTTATAATTTTAAGATGTTCAATAAAGTGGGAAATACAGTTATAAATAACCCGAAGTATTATGTCTGGGGCTGATGACAACCCTGCTTGCGGTTTATTTGAAAATAATGGTGTATCCTCGCTTGAAATAATGATAACTTTATTTTTGAACAGGAATAAGCCTATAGAGATGATTTTGAAGTGATATTCATCTTCTGCGGAATAATTTTTAGGCTTCTTTATAATAAATGCAACGTGATTTTGTTCATATTCAACACGGGCAAGTTCATCTGGGTCAAGGGCTGAATTTAAGGTGTGTTCATCTATTTCCAATTTATCAATCAGTTGCTTTTTCTCTTCAATTGTCGGCTGGATATAAACTTCTATAACCGAATCTTTTTCTTCTGACAACTCGATGACTTTCCCTTGGCCTATGGTGTAGAATCTCCGCATAGTTCTTCCCTTCTATTCATGAACAAAAAGTCAGTCCATGGGTGAAAATTCCTTCTATCTAACCATTTATTGATAATAATTATTTTTATTTAAACCCCATCCCTATTTATCTTGTGGCTTTTAAGTATTATAACCTTTTAAAGTATTTTTTTTCAATAACGATTATGGCTTTGGCCTCTTCTTAAACAGACATAAGATTTTTCCAACATATTGTTTGGAAAGTTCCCCAATTTTTCTTAATAAGGAAAGAGGACTGAACTTTGGTACTTGTTTTTGTTGAGCACCTTTCTCCTGCTTTTCCTTCCATAACTTATATAAGTTTAATAAAGTATCCCTAAATTCCTTAGCAGAAGAAAATCTATCTTCTGGGTCAGGTGCCATCGCTTTTTGCAAAAACTCATCACATTCTTTGGGTAAATCTGGCATCAATTTAGATAGTTTATCACCTATTTGCGGTCTTCTCCCTACAAGCATTTCAAAAAACATAACCCCAAGTGGATATATATCCGCCCTTTTATCTACACCAGCCGCATTAACCCTTTGTTCAGGTGCTGAATATTGTGCTTTGCCTAAATTCGCCCCAACCATAGTCAAAGGGACTTGTGCATCACTTAATTTTGCCAAACCGAAATCAAGCAAACGCACAGAACCATCTCTTAACACCATCACGTTATCAGGTGAAATATCTCTATGAATTGTAACTTGATGTGCATGTTCTAAGGCATCCGCAATAAGTGCTAATATCCGAACTGTATTCCCAAATGATAACGGCCCTTTCTTATTCAGCCAATCTCGAACACTCCGACCCTCAACATATTCCATCGTATAAAACATTTGTTCACCCTCTATCTGGGCATCAAATATCTTTACGATGCAGGGATGATTTAGTTGTCGGACTGCTTCTACTTCCCGCAGAAACCTTGCAATTGCCTTTTGATTATGTTGATACTGGGCTCGCATCAATTTCAATGCTAACTTCTGTCCAGATTGGAGGTCTTTCACAAGAAATACTTTGCCCATCCCTCCTCTACCCAATGGCTTTATAACCTCATATCTACCTGCTATTATCCGCGTCGTTTTCCCCTCTGCTAAATCAGCATCAGACATATTCATGATTCTCCTTAAATAAAACTATTTTATCACAACCTTCCTTTTATTATAATACCATTATCAATAGCAAAATGTGTTAGTTAAAACTAAATAATTAAAAATTGGATATGGATACCACCTCCGCCAGAAAATCAATGGTTGTCTATCAATTACATGCACGAGGGATAAAATCACCTGATGTGCTGAGAGTAATGGAAAACGTTCCAAGACATTTATTTGTCCCAGAAGATTTACGTGATTATGCTTATGAAGATCACCCACTTAGTATTGGATATGGGCAAACAATTTCTCAACCTTACATGGTAGCCATCATGACCGAACTTCTGGATTTAAAACCGACAGATAAGGTATTAGAAGTAGGAACAGGTTCGGGATATCAAACTGCAATACTTGCAGAACTTGCACACACCGTTATTAGCATTGAAAGAATACAAGAACTCGCCGAAGAAGCAGAACAACGACTAACCAATTTAGGATACAAAAACATAAAAGTGATTCGTGGAGACGGCTCATCAGGCTATCCGGATGAATCTCCATACGATGCAATAATTGTAACTGCTGGTAGTCCAGAAGTACCTGAGTCCTTAAAAAAACAACTTAATGATGGGGGTAGACTTGTTATCCCAGTAGGTGGTTCAAATTTACAAGTATTGCTAAAAATAACAAAGATAGGTAATACATTTTCAATTGAAAGACACACCTCCTGCATCTTTGTTCCTCTTATCGGTACCGAAGGCTGGAATAATACTTCCAAATATTAAAAGTGTGCAGTGATACCTATATATCATGTAAAATATTAGCATTCTTTTCAGATAAGGAAGGGTGTTTTATTACCCAAACGGGGAAAATTAACCCACAAGACAATAAAAGATTATGAACCAGGATAAAATAAGAAATTTTTGTATCATTGCTCATGTTGACCATGGTAAATCTACGTTAGCAGACCGTCTCCTTGAATTCACCAAAACTGTGAATGAACGGGAACTTCGTGAACAAACGTTAGACATGTTAGACATTGAACGGGAACGAGGAATCACTATTAAAGCGGTCTGTGTGCAAATGCACTACCAAAAAGATGATGAGGAACAATACACCCTCCATTTAATTGACACTCCAGGTCATGCAGATTTTTCATACGAAGTTTCCCGTGCTCTTGCTGCATGCGAAGGGGCATTATTGCTTGTTGATGCTACTCAGGGTGTTCAGGCTCAAACACTCGCACATGCGTATAAAGCAGTGGCTCAAGGGCTTGAAATTATTCCTGTAATCAACAAAATAGATTTGCCCAGTGCAGATATAGAAGATACACGACGTCAAATTGAAGATGTTTTAGGATTAGATGCCTCTGACGCAATATTAACAAGTGCCAAAACGGGTATCGGCACCAAAGAGATCCTTGATGCCATCATTACAAGAATTCCAACTCCCAAAGGAGACCCACAAGCACCGCTAAGAGCACTCATTTTTGACGCTAAATATGATACCTATCGAGGCGTTGTCGTTTATTTAAGAGTAGTTGATGGTTCTTTACATAAAGGACAAAAAATTCAATTTATGTCAAACGGCGTAAAATACGAGGTAGATGAAGTTGGTATTTTTACGCCCAATATGCGTCCAAAATCAAGCTTAGATACAGGCGAAGTGGGGTATATGATTTGTAATATCAAGAATATAAAAGATACGAAAATTGGCGATACCGTTACAGATGCTTTTCATCCTGCGGAGAATCCTTTACCAGGTTATGAGATAGTAAAACCTGTCGTTTTCTGTGGTATGTATCCAGCAGTATCTCAAGATTATGAAGAATTGAGAGATGCACTTGAAAAATTATCTCTTAATGATGCCTCTTTCGAATATAAGCCAGATAGTTCTGATGCATTAGGTCTCGGTTTCCGATTAGGTTTCTTAGGTCTTCTACACATGGAAATTGTTCAGGAACGATTAGAACGAGAATTTGGTTTGAATCTCGTTATGACCATGCCAAATGTCGCCTATAAAATTCTTAAAACGGATGGAGAAGAAATTGTCATCCAAAAAGCATCACAAATGCCCGAACCAAGCGAAATTGAAGTTATTGAAGAACCCTATATACAGGCAGACATTATTTGCCCTATTGAGTATTTAAGTTCAGTAATTGATTTATGTAAAAGAAAAAGAGGAATACATGTTCGGGTCGATTACTTAGATGCCAAACGTTGTCTTGCGGTTTATCAGCTTCCACTTGCCGAAATAGTCGTCGACTTCTATGATAAGCTAAAAACATGCACACGAGGTTACGGTTCTCTTGATTACACACTTATCGGATATCAACCAGGCGATTTAGTAAAATTAGACATTATGATTAACGGCGAAGTTGTAGATGCCCTTTCTGTCATTGTACATCGGGAACATGCCCTAAGTATGGGCAGAGCATTAGCAGGAAAGTTAAGAAAATTGATACCCCGTCAACAATTTGAAGTCGTGATTCAAGCAGCGATCGGTAGAAAAATTATCGTGAGGGAAACAATAAAACCTATACGAAAAGATGTGCTCGCTAAATGTTATGGAGGAGATATTACACGAAAACGAAAACTATTAGAAAAACAGAAAGAAGGCAAAAAAAGAATGAAGCAAATTGGAACGGTTGAGGTTCCTCAAGAAGCCTTTATGGCTTTACTAAAAGTTAATGAAGACATTCAATAGGAAAGAACAAAGTGTCTGAACAAAACATAGATCTCAATACTGCTAAACAACAAAAACACAACATTCTCATTAAGTCCATTCAAGTCCTTACTGGACCATGGAATAAAAGGAATTTAATGGAATGGATGTTTGTAATTGGAAGTATTCTTATCTTAAAAGGCTGTGTAATCGACCAGTATCTTATTCCGACGGGTTCTATGGAGCCAACTTTAATAGGTGGAAATTTAATTACTGGCGACCGTGTCCTTGTAAATAAATGGATATATGGCATACGAATCCCATTTACAACAATCAGACTTTATACATGGTCACATCCGAAACGGTGGGACATCGTAGTATTTAAAACCATTGAGAAAAATGCAAAACATAAAACGCTTATAAAACGCGTTGTAGGTTTGCCAGGTGAAACGGTGAAAATAAACCATGGGAAAATAGAAATAAATGGCAAACAAATTCAACCTCCGAAAACAATGCCCCAGAACATCTATTACATCAACGACATTGACCTTGTCATTCAATATGAAACGAATCCCGACCCAAAAGTGAAAAAAATTATTGAAGAGATGCGGGAAAACTATCCTCTTCGTTATGGTTGCAGTGATGAAAAAACCTATTCTACAATCCCAGACAAACATTATTTTCTCTTAGGTGATAATAGCATCAATAGTGTAGACAGCAGAATGTATGGATGGGTACCTGAAAATCACATTATTGGTCGGGCTTTTGCTATATGGTGGCCTATTCAGCGATGGAGAGACTTTACAGGTTTTTCAAAATCATGGTGGGGAATAGTTTTCTTATATGGAACTCAAATAGTAATCGTTTTGATAATTATTAGATATATGTATCATTACAGAAAAAGAACAATAAACACACAAAAATAACAAACATAATGTTGGAGTAAAGTAAAAAAAATGTCAAAACAAAAAACTACAAACTCTAAGGAAAGCATAAGCTTTATGAGTCAGATAGTTCGTGTTTCAGGTATTATAACGATTCTCATAGGTATCTTTATTATTTATCAGGGTAATAAAACACAGCCTGAGCCCTCTGAACCTATGTGGTGGACGGGGTTAGCTATCTTTGTATTAGGTCTCCATTTATTCTTTTTTAGCAATATGCCGAAGCAACAAATTTATGAATGGTTAAAAAGTGAAAGCATTGCATTAGCATTAGCATTACTTATTCGCTGGCCTATTGCAGAACCCTACCGTATTCCTTCCAGTTCAATGGAACCAACTTTACATGGTGATAACCGTTTCGGCAGAGGAGATAGAGTATTCGTTAATAAATGGATATATGGTGTCCGTTACCCATTCATGAATAAAAGAATATGGTATGGTAAAAAACCTCAACGTTGGGACATCGTCGTCTTCAAAACGGTAGAAAAAGATGCTATACACAAAACATTGGTCAAACGTGTCGTTGGATTGCCTGGCGAACGTGTTCATATCGCAGATGGTAAGATATACATTAATGGGAAACCACTTGAACTACCACCAGACATGCCAAATATTTATTATACCTCAGGACCCGTCGGCATTGGGGGTATGGAGTACGGCATTAGAACTGAAGATAGATATTCACTCATCCCAGAAAATCATTACTTCCTTTTAGGCGATAACAGTGCTTATAGCAGAGATGGTCGTTTCTTCGGGTGGGTTCCCAATGAACATATTGTCGGCAGAGTTGTATGTATTTGGTTTCCAATCTCACGATGGAGAGACTTCACAGGTTTTAGTCATACTTGGTGGTGGAAAACTATCTGTATTATTACATCATTACTGCTCATTATCCGCTTATTTTTTGCTCGTTCTGTCGTCTGGTATCGTTGGAATGAGAATAAAATATGTCATTACATAGTAAATCTATTATCGTATGGACTACGTATACCATTTACCCGTTTTTGGCTCACTCATTGGCGAAAGCCACAGATAGGAGATTTGGTGGCTTATTTAACTCCAAAAGGGATAGATAAAATTCCGACAGAAATGATCCTTTGCGGGATTGTTGCAGGAAGAGAAGGAGACAAAATATCAATTCAAAACGGGACACTGTTGGTAAATGGGGCACCTCTTACTAAAAATTCTTATCTATCCGAAGTATTAAACCCTCCTCTCTCCGTGTCAGAAGCACCTTTTGGTTTGTTAAAAGACAAAGAACACTGTACTGTTCCAGAAGGACACCTCTTTATTGTCTGGAGTTTCCCAAATAAGGATTCAGAACTAATAATTGATAGTAGAATTATTGGATGGATACCTGAAAGCCTTATACTTGGCAAACTAACCTGTATATGGTGGCCCCCTTCTAAAATTAAAAAAGTCTGATATACATTTTCAATGTATGCAATTTGTTATAAAGATATTTGGTAGATTTTACTATATTTTTCTTTTAAATATGATAAAAATGGAGTTGAGGATACGGGTTTCCCAGAGATTTTTTCAACAATTTCTTTTGCACAACATCTCCTACCAATTTCAAAAATATTCTTCTTTAACCAATCATGAACAGGTATAAAATCACCCTCTTTTATAAGTTCATCTATATTCAATTCTGTTTTTATCTTCTCCAAAATTTGCCCTGCAAAAAGATTACCTAAGGCATAACTTGGAAAATATCCAAAACTACCATGTGACCAATGAATATCCTGTAGACAACCATCCGCATCATTTGGAGGAGCTGACCCAAATAATTTTTCAAACAAATGGTTCCAATAATCAGGCACATCCGAAACTTGAATACTCCCTTCAATTAAATCCTTTTCAATTCTATATCGGAGAACAATATGTAAATTATAAGAACACTCATCCGCTTCTACTCTAATAAAATTCATAAATACACGGTTAATCTCCCTATAAAGTAGTTCAGGAGGAATGTTTTCAAACTCATTAGGGAAATATTGTTTCAAGAGTGGTAGGAAATATTGACAGAATGAAAAACTTCTCCCTACAAAGTTTTCCCAGAATCTCGATTGGGATTCATGAATACCTAAGGATGGTGCTTGTGCTAACCATGTTCCACGGTCTTCTTTACGAAAACCTTGCTCATATAGAGCATGCCCTCCTTCATGAAGAGAACTGAATATTCCAGAAAACAAATTTGTTGAATTAAGTCGTGTTGTAATTCGCACATCATAAATATCAAAATTGGTAGTAAACGGATGTACAGAACGGTCTTGTCTGCCTGAATTGAAATCAAAACCTATTGCAGATAATAACTGCAATGTAATCTCCCATTGCTTTCCTGTATCCCATGTTTTCCCTTCAAAAACAGAGCCTGGTCTCCCTTCACCTAAAACAGATTGATATATCTTCGATTGTTCCTGTTCCAATTCCGAAAAAAGCCTATCTAACGTTTGGGTATCTGTACCACGTTCAAAATCTTCTAACAAAGCATCGTACGGCGACTTCTCATAACCTAACAGAGAGGCTCGCTCACGACATAATGATACAATTTCATCCAAATATGGCTGAAAAATAGAAAAATCGGATTGGTGTCGTGCTTGAACCCATGCATGATAGGCTTTGCTTCTTACTTCCGCAAATTTACCCACCCATGAGGACGGGATTTTCACTGCACGCTGATAGTCATACCTTGCTTCCTCAATCATCTTCGCATCATCAGATGACAAGCCATTTTTACATTCATAAAAATATGATAGTTCCTCTCCCAAATATGTATCTGTTTCAAGACGATGTAAAATCTGAGCAATAGTTTTCAATTGGTCTCCTCTCGCTTCTGCACCATTTGGAGGCATATTGACTTCTTCATCCCATTGAAGTAATGCAAGAACTGCTCTAATATTTAATATCTCTCTCAACTTATCTTTAAGAACAGTAAAACGCTCCTCGCGACTACTCATATACATCTCCTAAAAAATCTTAAATATTCATCTGTATTGAAATAAATTAGATAGCTCTTTTATTTATCACTCACCATTAAAAAATTTAAGAATCAACAATTTAAATGTCCACCTTGATTTTTATTTAAAAATCCCCAATATCAATTGGAAGACGGTGAATCATTGGGACTTTCTATCTGCGGGCGGTATTTCTCAATCTTTTGTTTTACACCTTCATTTTTTGGGTCAAGGACTAAAGCACGTTCCCACTCCGAAACAGCACGTTTAATATCTCCCGAAAGCAAATAGGCATCCCCTAAATGGTCTCGTAATACAGCATCATCCGTTTCCATCTTATAAATCGCTTTACGTATATACTCTATCGCTTTTTCAGCATTGCCTTGTCGATAATAAACCCAACCCAAACTATCTAAATAGTACGGATTCTCAGGGTCAATTTTTAATGCTCGACAAATTAAATTTTCGGCTTCTGTTAGATTTACATTCTTATCTGCATAAAGATAACCTAAAAAATTTAATAACTCTGCATTCTCAGGATCCAATTCTATACACCTTTTGAGACACTTTTCTGTATCTTCAAATTGTTTTAATTTATCGTAGGAAATAGCCAAATAATAATTAACCCATAGATTTTTATCATTTTCAGGAAGCAATTCCTTTAATAACGTTATTGCATCTTCATTTTTATCGGCAACCATTAATATCCTGCTTAATATCAACCGTAATGATAAAGATGAACTATCGTTTACTAACTCCCTTACCTGTGTTTCAAACCAGCCCGAAATAATCCCTGCTCCGAAATTAGTCCACAACGAATTGATAACATCATTACATTCTGTATCCACAGATTCACCGAATATATCGAGAGTATCCAAAATATTTTTATACTCATCATTTTGAATCTGTTTTAACGCCAATGCTTGAAATAATTTGCTTATCAAAGGATATTCCTCTACTGGAAGTAATGATGTGGCTCTTAAACAATCAGCAGTCTTAATAAAGAGAAAGGATACTATTAACTTTTGAACAGGCATACATTCTGGTGATGCAATAAGTTTCTTCGCCAATTCCACAGCCTTACTTTCTTCTCCTGCACGAACATAGGCACCAATTAATACCTCTTGTGCCTTTATATCATCCGATTTCTTTTGTAAATACATTTCCAGAGACTTAATAGCATCGGATACTCTATTTTCATCGATATAAAGCAAAGCCAAAATATAATATGCTCGTATCATTCGTTTGTCAAATTGTAATGCCTTTTCTAATTCATCAATAGCCAACGCATTATTTTTTATCCGCGCATAAGTTAGCCCCAACTGATAATGGAGTAAAGCACTATTAGGTCTTTTTTCTATCATCCGCCGATAAATATCAATAGCAGCAACCAAATCATTTGTATCTTCCTGCAATTCAAGCAAAGCACTATACCCTAAAACATCTTCAGGGTTAATTTCTATTGCTCTCTGAAATGCCTCTACCGCCTCATCAATTCTCCCTAAACGATGACATAATTCACCACGAATAAGATATAACGAAGGAATCGTTTTGTCTTTTTCAATTACCCTATCAATACAGGCTAACGCCTCCTCATATTTCTCTGTCATTAGGTATAGCCGAACAATACGAATCAAAGGGGTTATTGCTTCTGGGTCTATTTTTACTGTCTCTTCCAATTCTTTAATTGCTTGTTCATTATCACCTCTTCGGTGATAAACCATGGAAGAGAGATAATGTGATAATGAATTACCTTTCCTCTGCGTTTCCATATTTTGCAAAGATGATTTGATACCAGTGTTTAAATTGTTAATAGGTAAACCCTTGCAACTTACAAGAACAATTGTGAGAGGTAAAATAAAAAATACCTTTAATTTCTGATGGTTCATACTTTTGTAATACCTTAACAATTATTTAAGTTTTAATTCTGGCAATAAGGATTCTGACATATCAACAAACGGTGCAAAACTTAAACGATGTATGGGCGATGGACCTAACTTCTCAATAGCTAAAAGATGCTCCTTCGTTCCATAACCTTTATGTTTTGCAAATCCATATCCAGGATATTCTTTATCATATTCCTTCATTATTTTATCCCGCGTTACCTTCGCAATGATACTCGCTGCCCCAATAGATGCGGAACGTTGGTCACCTTTGATGATTTTCCACGCTTGACAAGGTAACCCTTTCAAATTATAACCATCCACTAAAACCAAATCCGGTTTTATTTTTAATTTTAAAATTGATTCCGCCATTGCCCGATAATTCGCTTCTTGTATTCCTATTCTATCTATTTCCTTATTATTAATAATTGCAATTCCTATCTCATGTTCACCCGACATTAGTATATCAAACAACTCCTCCCTTTTTCTTTCAGTGAGTTTTTTAGAATCATCTATTCCTTCAACTTCAGAATGTAACACTACTGCTACTGCAACAATAGGACCTGCCAATGGACCACGCCCTGCCTCATCCACACCTGCAATGAAAGAAAAACCCTGTTCTCTTCCTTTTTTTTCAAAATACCACTTATCTATAATTTCGCTAATATCTCTATTCATCAATAAAAACCATCCTGTTTAGATTACATTGTAACTAAAATAACTTACCCCTTTAAAAGCAATCAGGGCGAGCATGTCATTTGACATTCTCGCCCCAAATTAAAACTAATTAAATTTCAAGTATTAGATACCCGGCGGTAACAAGTGTCCATAGGACAATGTAACTTTGGAACCATCGGGATTCACGACAGTTACGAAGTTAGTATTCGCACCTTGAATATCATTGGGTCCACCAATCCATTCAATGGTTGCAGAACCGTTCGTCTTGGTGTCAACGATACCAACACCCGGAATCGGTGTGCTGTTATCAGGACTAAGTGGCCTATCTGGTACTAGGACACCCTGTCCACCTTCCATACCTCCGTGCTGACCACCCGCTGTTGCGTCTGGGTCATATACGCAGGGACGGAATGCCAACGCAGACCGTGGTGCAATAGTGAAACTATTATTTGGTGGGAAAGGACCCAAGCAAACACCATCTGCATTGTAATAGGTAATGTAGCATGTTACTGTTGTGTCTACATTGCTCTTTAAGTAGACAAGGTTCGTGGCACCACTCGCTTTTCCTGGCAATCCATTGTATTGCGGAGCATTATCCGCGAACCATGGAATAGCCAATGAACTGGCAAACGCCACTCCGGTACCAAGCAGGATTAACAATGCGGCGAAACTAAGTTTTCTCATCTTTTCACCTCCTCTCGTAGGGGTTTACCTAAACTTATCATCATGTTCACCTGAACATGACCTCGTTTAGTTTTTTATTCAATTGTCACTATATAGTTTATACCACAAACCAGTTTGAGATGTCAAGTCAAATTTTAAAAATTTTGAAAAAATTTTATTCCCGAAAAATCGAGATTAATTAAGATAACCAAGATTTCTTAATTGTTCCTGAACGTCTCTATTCATCTCTATTTGTTGCTCCTCCTTCATCGATTTAATAGGATAATAATTAACATTAAAGTAAATCTTATATTTTTCCACATTATCTAAAAAGGAGGGCTCGCTTTGAATTTGCTTATCATTTGACGAAAAATGAAACCATAACTTATCTTCATCTTCAATCACTTTATATTCTTGTGGGTAAATTAATTTCGGTTTCTTTTGAATTTGAACAATCAATTCATGATTATCCTCAGCAGGAATAATTTGAAGTATGGTGGGTAAAATCCCTACTCCCGAAGGGATAAAAATTGTTCCCTCTAACTTTGTCGGTTCAAGCCTATCATTTCTAATTCGGAATACACATGACTGTGTCATAACATTTACAATCGGAACCGTGCATTTAATAGTAATGGTCTCCGTTAAAAAAGAATCCATATTTTGGAAATACAAGCACCAGCCTTCTTTCTTCAAACGAAATTGTTTCGCAAATACTTTCTGGCATTCATAAAATATTTTAGGCTCTAAATCCATAATATTTCTATACTCCGCCATAGGTTTACTCAAATCAAACAAATTACATTCTCCCCTCTTTATATTTTCCAATAATTTATAGTGACCCTTTACAATTGCTTTCATTTCTATTTCCGAATCTGTAGAAAAAATATAATCTCTTTCTATTTTTTTATTTTCGATAAAGTCATAAAGGGATATTCCGTCTGTTTGTACTTCTCTTTCGGTATCTAACATTGCAAAAAGAGTAGGAACAATATCTTCTAAAATAACTTTTTCTTTTATTCTCTGTCCTGAATATTTTTGAAATGGAAATTTAACTATCATGACATTTCGCATACTTTCCTCATAGACATTTTTATGTCCATATAATTCATGTTCCCCTAACGATTCTCCATGGTCTGAAACGATTGCTATAAATGCTGGGTCATATAAACCTTCTTTTTTTAGAAAATTAAAAAAATCACCTAAAGCGGTGTCTACTTTATATATGCAATCATCATAAAGAGCGTTGTTATATTGTAATTCCTGCTCCGTTGGAATTATATCTCTATCAGAAGCATGGAGCAAATATAATGTGCCAGCAGGAATATTTTCACAACCAGAACGTTGAACTCTCGGATTTTTATAAGCACGAGAAAACACCTTAAACTCTTCTTCTTCTGCATCATAAAGCAAATCTTTATACGCAGTAGAATGAATATCGTAATTGTGCATAAAAACAAATATTTTCCTAGTTTGTGCTTGACGTATCCATGTCTTTGCATCTTCATGAACTTCAAATACAGACCGACGGTCTTTAGCTCCGCCTTCTTGTGTCTCCGGAACAGAAAAATAATCCATACCTCGTGAAAACCCACGTGAAGGAACAAACCACCATAAAAAGCCAGCAAATCCAGCTGTTTGGTAACCATATTCTCTCAAAATCTCTGGCAATGGTTGTATTTCTAATTTTAAATCGATGTTTTTCTTCAATCCATGACTCTCAGGATGTAAACCTGTTAATAAACTCATGTGTGCCACAGGTGTAAACGTTTGGGTCGTATAGGAATTCTCAAAAACAACCGCATCTTTAGCAAACTCATCTAAACAAGGGCTTGTTGGCAAATCATAGCCGTAAGGCAATAAATGGTCAGGTCTCAATGTATCACAAGAAATAATAAAAATAGGCGGTGTAGAGGTGTCCTCTTTTTCTTTCTTTGTTACTATTATCGGATTTCCCCAAACACTAAAATTCCCCAATGTATTACCCATAGGCTCTATACGAAAAATAATTTTTACATTTTTATTTTTATATCTTGATAAATCTATTTCCGCTCGACGCCAAAAACGGTCTTCCTTGTTTATTTTTGGATTCATTTTAAGTTGATATAAAACATCACGATTTTCATGGTCATCTATCAATACTGTAAATTCACTTCCATCTGTTTTCCATTCCATATCAGTCGATTTCTTTCTAAAAGAACCTACATCAGGGTTGTAAATACCTGTATAAAAAATGAGTCTACTACCATCACTAATATCTTTTTCCATCTCCATTTCTTCATCCCATAACACATCCATACAAACACCAGATATTGTCATCTGTTTTGGTCTTACATTGTCATAAGGTTGAAACACAACCTTTTCCATCGTTATACCTTCTATATTATCTTTCACTCCTCTTACTTCGAAACATATCGAATCCACAATGTCAAATATCGGATTATTTTTATCTGGAAATCGGAGCATAAAAGTATAGGTATGCACTTTCCCATCCGAAATTAAAGAACAGTTATCATATGGATAATAATATTCATCACCAGTCCTTTTGCTTTTCCAACCCCACAAAATATCTTTTCCACCCTTTGTTATCATATTCACAGAAAGAGATTTATAATTTCCAAGATTAATTACACCCCTATATTCGAAAATAATTACATCACGACCTTCATCAACTCTCTGATTAAAAACAGTTGCATCTAACACACATTCACTTACGTTCCCTTTTCCCTTCCAATACTCTTCTGACAACCTATACATTGAGGCTTCCCCAATCATAGGAAACATAAATAATAAAACAAAAAAGATAAAAACATCTTCTCGAATATTTAATGACATTCCTGCTACCTTTTTCACTGCTAAAATCAACGACTTTATCTTTTTTTTAACCAATTCTTATTCAACGTGATGAATGTTCATTAATACCGTCTTTAATTCTTCAAAACGATATGGTTTTTGTAAATACCCCGATATACAACTCTGATTTATCTTTTTATTTAATTCGTCTTGAGGATGACCACTGGTTAATATAATAGGAACAGACTCACTAATCTTCCGAATAGCAAGACACGCTTCTATACCATCCATATGAGGCATTGTCATATCTAAAATAACAGCGGAAATAGAATCCCGATTCTGTTCAAAAATCTGGACAGCTTCTCGTCCATCCACTGCAACAAACACCTCAAATCCCAAATATTGAAGCATTCGTTGTGTCAACGCACAAATTGTTTCGTCATCCTCTGCTAACAGCACTTTTCCGCTTCCACGCCATTCTTTACTATCCGTTGTAAATACAGTCTGTCTTTCGGCTTCCCATTCAATTGCTGGTAGAAATATTTTGATAGTAGTTCCTTTACCTTCCTCAGAATAAACCTTAATTCCTCCCTTGTGATTACGGACAATTCCTAATACTGTTGCCATACCCAATCCCCTTCCTGTAAATTTTGTGGTATAAAATGGCTCAAACAGATGTATCTTCGCCTCCTCATCCATTCCACATCCTGTATCCACTACTTCAAGCACAACATACAAACCTTCTTTAAGCTCGTTTGGTAAAAATAAAGTGTCCAAATACTGTTGTTCACAAATACGTGCACCTGTTCTTAAGACTATCACACCACTTTTGTTTCCCATTGCTTCGCTCGCATTAACGACTAAATTCATGATAATTTGTGAAATTTGTGTCGCATCTCCTTCTATCATTGGTATTTCTTCAGCCAAATCTAACTTCAAAATGGCTTTTCTTGAAATGGTTGCCTTTAATATCTGTGTCATCTCATTAACTAAATTATTAATGTTTATTTTCCTTGCCACTAATTTTCTTTTACCTGCATAACTAAGCATCTGCGTTGCAAGTTCAGCACCTTTCTTACTCGCATTAACTATTTCCTGTAAATAATGTTGGGCTGGTGATATTTCTGGAATTTCATGCATTGCTAATTCAGCACTACCAATTATTGCCATGAGAATATTATTAAAATCATGAGCAACCCCTCCTGAGAGAACCTCTAAACTTTGTATCCGCTGAATATGATACATTCGTTCTAACATTTGTTTTTCTTGCTCTTCACGCTTCTTTTGTTCCGTTATATCTAAAATTCCACAAACTACTCCTTCATCTGGCTTTTCTGAATCTTTTAATGCTACATTAATACGGACATCAATATAACTTCCATCCTTTGTCTTCCATCGCGTCTCAGTCCAAACCATTTCATTACCCACTAAATTATTGTATATAATATCTCCCACCCTTAAATATTCTTCTTCGGATTCGTAATACTCACGTGTCGACTTCCCAATTAATTCATCTCGGGAATATCCAAAAATTTGTTCCATTCGTTCATTACACCATTCGATAATTCGATTCTTAACACAAATGACACCAAAAGGCGCCGTTTGCATCAAACTATTCAATAATTGCTCATTTTTCTGTAATATCTCGTGGGCTTTCTTTAATTCCGTAATATCGCTATAAGTACCTAATACACCAATAATATTCCCTTCTGAATCCTTCAACGGAGCCTTACTAACAAGCAGATATCTTATCATCCCATTTGCTCTCGTCTGAGACTCCTCAAACAAAAGGGAAGGAACACCAGTTTCTATGATTTCTTTATCCATTCTCCGAAAACTTTCCGATTCCTCCTTTGTCCATGGAAGGTCATAATCCGTTTTGCCAATCACATCCGATGGAGAATCACAATTCGCATCTAACGCAAACTGTTGATTGCATCCTAAAAACACTCCATTTTTATCCTTCCAAAACACCGCCTGTGGAATATTTTTTATAACCGTCATAAGAATTTCAGTTTGAGTATCCCGTTCCCTTTGAAGTTTTACAAATTGGTCTATATTTAACGCCACCTCTAATCGCACCATTTTCCCGTTCTCCCACGGAATTGCAAAATCAACACATTGGAAGAAAGAGCCTGTACGGGTATTTTGAAATACCCATACATACGGAGGATTGGGTTCTCCCTTTTCATTAAGCAATCGGTCATTTGTGCAAAAACTACATGGTGTAGTTTGTCCTACTTGTAAAGTTTCATAACACTTTTTACCTAATATCCCTTTACCCCATACCCTCTCTATATATTCATTTACTGCTAATAATTCATATGTCTGCATATCAGCCACATAAACCGCCGTTTCAATAGCACTCATACTATTAAATAGCGGTAACAAGTCGGATGGGGTGTAAAACGATTTGCCACTCTTATTAATTTCAATTTCTTTCTTTAGTTGTTCTAAACGTTCCTCCCACTGTTGTATTTCTTCAATAAGTTCCTTTTTTGTCTTTTTCATCAATTCTTCAAATTCCATTTCTCTTCACCTATAAAAATCTCTGTTTACTCTTTTATCTAAATTTTTGTTTATTATATATCGAAAGAATAAAAAAATCATAGTCTAACTATAAGATAAAAATGTTATTAGATATCTCACTAACAATATACTTTATAATCTCAGGAACTAATATCTGGGTTGAACCGTCATGGTGTTCAACAAATATAGAAAAACCATCTAACTTCTCTTCATACAATGCGACAATCTTCTCTGCCAAAGGTGAAGAGGAATCTTTTCAAATCCATATCTTTTCTGATAGTGAGTCCCTTAATGATGTTTCATTACAAATAGAGAGGCTCCCTAATGAGCTCACACCTCCACAGATTTATCAGATACTTCCAGTAGAAGGTATACCTTTACCTCAGGGGGGCATAGACCGTTCCGCTATCTTTTTTGACATTCTCAAACCTATAGAACCTTTCAATATTTATCAGAGGCAAAAAGCAGTTCTTTGGATAACATTTCATATCCCAAAAGAAATAAAGTCGGGACACTACCAAACGGAAATAATTTTAAACTCAAAAGGCAAAAAGATAAGAAAAATACCTGTAGACATTGAAGTATTTGACTTTGAAATCCCTCAAACCCCATCACTTCCCGCTATAAGTTTTTTGGATTGGAAAACAATGGCTCAGCTAAACAATAATAATGCCAACTCAGCAGATGATTTTTGGACATCACTTTTTACCTTCCTCTATAAAAAGCATCTTACCCTCTCACTCGGAATGTATCTACAAACAAATAATACTGAGAACCTATCTGTTCCTAAAAACCTATGGGATAAATTAATCCAGAGTATAAAAGAAACCGATATTTCTATTTCAAACACCATCCTTGATGTTACTCCTTTACTTTTACCCTCAGGTCCATTAGACACAGTGCGTTCCCCCACTCAAGAAGAAACCAAAATTTGGCAACAAATAAAAGAAGACCTGCCCCAATCCAATTTAAGTGTGGTTCTATTTTGTCCTCCTGAATCTGAACAAAATGAAAGTCTTAAACGCTATCTTAATGCCCTCTCAGAACAGACCCCATCTCTAATCCGCATTCTATGCAGTCCACCATCCCCTCAATTCAACTTTTATACAGATATATGGGCAATACCATTTAATTACTTTTCCATTGATTTAATACAACGACTCACAAGAGGTATCTCAATTACTGATGAAACAAATATATCAATCAAATCTGTGTCTGCATCTTCCTGTGGTTTTTTACCCGGTTCATATCCACCTATTTTAAGTTCCCCCCAAAACATAGCAGACAACTGCCCCTTTACTGGTTGGCTCTCACTCCCCGCAGAAAAAGAAGGTAAAAATGAATGGGTAGAAATCCACTTAAAAGAAAGTCACATTGGAAAAAATCTTGTAATTATATGGGGGCCAGGACAAACTCCCCAATCCGCAGAAGTTAACACTTCACGAGATGGAATCCATTTTTTCCCTTCATCTATTACATGGAAACACATCACAGGTAGATTTTTTGAAAACTCTATATCCTACGGAACATTTAAATACAACCCTGACTTTATCGCCTTTCGATTAGAACTAAAAAAATTAAAGAAAGGAGAAACTATTTTCATTCAGGATGTCCGATTAAATCCACCAGAAAAAATACCTGAACCACGAATAGCCCCTATTATCAAGCCATGGCTCTGGACAATCCCCGAACAGTACCCATCGTTACGCTATGATGCACCTCCTATTGAATCACGCATCATCCCATGGATATGCTGGTATTACCAGCTTCAGGGCGCTATATTAACACCTATCAACTCATGGAATAATGTAATATTAAAACCTGCCGATAAAAAAGATTTCATTCCTCAGCCTCAAAATACACTACAAATGACTTCTCTTTTGTATCCTGCTCCAAATAATAATTACTATAGCTCAGTTAGACTCGAACGACTAAGAGATGGTATGGAAGACTATGAATATCTCCTATTAATGGCTAAAAAAATGCAGACCGAAAAACTTAAAAATGACGATGTGTATGCTTGGTTATCACCGAATCTCGAACAATACCTTCCTTGGAACATTGTAACAGACGAATTCGTCAACAAACTGATCTCGACACGAATTACCATCGGATATGAGTTAAGCGGTAAAACTATTCCTAACAAAAAAACCGAACGTCAAAAAAACAATATCCGAGAAAAACAGCCATCACCTTTTATGCCTCGGAAAGTTCAAAAAAATTTCACTGGCAAAAAAAGTTAGGTGAAATATAAAACCAGTTCATAAACATAGATAAAATTGTACCCTTCTGAAATTAAAAGAGAAAACTACAAATGTAAATTAATTTTTTAAGAATATTTCCTGAATAACGATAAAATAAACACCTATAAAATCATCTCGACTTTCGCATATTCAAATTTTTTGTAGCTAAAATGTCTATTCAGTTTCAATTCCCAATTGTAAATTTTTACCAGTGCCTACCCATGCATTTAGCACCTTCATTTGAACTTTACCCTGTCCTCTTGTTTTCACTACTGCTAAAGTCCTCGGCTCCAAACGATATGAACCCAAAATCACAGGTCCCATAAATTGAATTGACCACGGTACATCTGAAATATTCTCTATTATTAATTTACCCTCTTTCTTCTCAGGATTAGTTACTTGTATTTTTCCGAAACGAACACAGGAAAGAAATAACTTTGAGACCCATTCTTCCCTACCATTAATCAAATCCGCTATCCAGACAACCGTTCGTTTATTATCTAAAGCTTCACGAATTCCCTGTTCTGTTTTTTCCTTCGCAAAAACCAAAGTCATAGGTCTTTGAAATTTATCCAATTGAAATTCACCCATAATCAATCCATGCAGGTCACTATTCCCCATCATTGTAAGATTATTTTCCAATGCCCAATCTATTACATGCGGATACCAATCCGAGCCATTCGATATTTCAACTCCATGCAGATACCCTTTTTCTAACAACTTTTTCTGAAATTCAAATTTATTACGTGTCGCAGAATTCCAATCTGGATGGTTCCATTGAATAAAAGCCCCCTGTTTTACTGCATTCTCAATTGCAGTAAATGGGTCTTCATTATCAACAAGGTTTACATCTTTCAAAAACAAGGCATTATAATGTCCATAAGGTTGCTCTCGTGTAATTTCCCCTCCTTTTATCAAAATCATCCCATACCGTTCTGCAGTTCCTTTTGCTAATTCATTAGAAGAATTATCATCTCCTGTTAAAAACGGCCTGTCTACAGGTCCCTCTATATGGTCTGTAATAGCAATAGCATCCAAACCTGTTGCCCATGCTTCTATAACTCGCAAGTCAGGCCAAACTCGTCCATCAGAAAAAACAGTATGCATATGAAAATCACATTTTAATGTTATAAAATCATCTACATTAGGAACCATTACCTCATGCCGAATTATAGGCCGTTCCAACTGTGTTATAGTTACAGGGGATGCATTTTCTGCAGAAATCATAAATGCAATAGATACAAAAATAACGAATAAAATCCCTATTTGCTTTGCCTGTTTAATCATTTATTATCTCCTTATAGTAAGATGTTTAAAAAGTGATTCTTAAATTTAGACTGAAAGAAACCATTTATGTTTCATACATAAGAGACAATACTACTTACAATATAAAAAACATTTCCTCAACCACCCAATCTACCCCATTTTTCCCATTCCATTACCATGATTACTAATTCTATTCTTTTCTTCAAAGATACTTTTAATTTTTTGTATGTCGTAAAAGACTTCCCGCACTCAATCCTCTTTGAAAAACGCCTTCTTTCACAACCCGTTTTCCATTAATAATAACCTCATCCACTCCAGATGGCGATTCTGTCGGTGACTTAAAACATGCTTTTGAATCTATCTTGTCCATATCAATTACAAGTACATCCGCAAAATATCCCTCTTTTAGCAATCCTCGTTGTTTTAAGTTAAAATGTTCTGCTGACAATGATGTGCATTTACGAACACCTGTTTCAAGGTCTACCAATTTCAATTCCTTACAATACCTACGCAAATATCGTGGATAGCAACCATAGAACAAGGGTGACGGCATACCAAAGCCCATCAATATTGCATCTGTAGAAATCATTACCTTCGGGTGTGCCATCGAAGGGAAAGTAGTCCGTTCAGTAAACAAATCATCCGGTTCCGCAATACTTTCAAACACAAGTACATGCCCGTCCTCTTCAAGCAACAAATCACAAGCCGCATCAAACGGATGGACACCTCTTTCACGGGCAATCTCAATCAGATTCATTCCCTCATACCGCTTATTCTTTTCCGACTGCACCGCCATAATATGTGCACATTCCCAACCCATAAGACGGAATAAGTTCAATGTCCACGAATCAGGGCCTGTATGAGGCCATTCCATTTTACCGTGTTCAATACTATGCAACATTTTTTTTCGTAAATCCCGGTCTTTCAGCCGATTTAATACCTGTGTCCTGTCTCCTTCTAACGCCCACGGTGGGAAAAAGGCTAAAAGATGTGTAAAACCTGTTGTGGTTGGCATAACATCTACACTTACATTCACCCCCTTATCTTGATTACTTACAATCCTTTCAATGGCTTGTTGTATAGGTTTCTCTAATGGAATAGGAATAGGTATCCACTGTGCCAAACTTGCCATCATTCGGATTAGAGAACGAACAAAGGGTCCAATAAAGCCCATATCGGGGACCCAGAACAAATGCGAAATCTGAGCTCGAATCTGATTTTCCCCTGCAACGGTAGCTACTTCATCAATGGCTTTATCTAATGTATTGCTATAACTACGCAAATGACTGGTAAAAATACCATCGTACTTCTTTAAGATTTTCCCCAATTCTACTAATTCCCTCGTATCGCTTTGACTACCAGGGTAATACTGCAATCCTGTAGACATCCCTATTCCCCCAGCATCCATAGATGATTCCAATGCTCGAGCCATCTTTTGTATTTCATCATCCGTTGCATAGCGATTTTCCATGCCAACTGCATGTAGTCTCAACAAACCATGAGGAATTAAAATTGCGGAATTCAACGGGATTCCTTTTTTATCTAAAAAATCAAAGTATTCTGCGGTGCTCCTCCATCGAAACTCTTTCTCAGGGTCAAAACTGGAAAAAACTTCAATGTATGTAAATATGGCTTCCTTTCCGGGTTCTAATATAGGAGAAAGTCCCATTCCACAATTTCCGCCTACAAAAGTAGTAATTCCCTGTTTAATCAAGGGCATAAGCAACTCTTCTGCATTCTCTTTATGCAAACTTATATCCGCATGCGAATGTGGATCTATAAAGCCAGGACATACCATCCTACCTTTGGCATCAATTTCCTCCTTTGCCTGTGCGTCTTTCAAATTCCCAATAGCGACAATCCTACCTTCCTCAATTGCAAGGTCTCCCGTATATGCCTTCGCTCCACTACCATCCACAATATTCCCATTCCTAATAAGAACATCAAACATACTTTCTTCCTTTCTCTCTTCACTGTTAAACAAAACGGGGAAAGTTACCTTTCCCCAAAAGATTCATTTCTATGCCTACACATGTTAAGTTTGCTGACCTGGCGCAAAACCATCTTCACCTAATGGGTCTTTATGATAACCACCAGAATTAAAGAACTGTATAACCCTTAACAACTCTCTCAATTCAATTTTCCAATCCTGTGGATTATAGTCAGAGGCGTGAGGAGTACAACTATGATTTGGTCCTGGTCCGACTTCATAGCCATCTTCTGTATCTGTTGGTGATAAAGCACAATAATAACCCCATGAATTAAATATCTGGATAACCCTTAATAATTCTGGTAACTCAATCTTCCAGTTTCCATTCGTATCAGCACTATGCTGTATTGTAATCACCTGACCTTCTGTGGCACCTTCAACACTCCCCTCTGGAGTCCCTTCTCCTTCCAATGTGCCTTCAATAACACCTTCTCCTTCTCCTTCCTCTCCACCTCCTTCACCTTCAGCAGATGCTTCAACTCCGACAACAACAGGATAGATAAGCACATTTTCACCCGCTGAAAAACTAACTAAAGCGACATACTCTTTGGGTTCCAAGTTTCCAGAACAGAATCTTACAACGACTTGCTGTCCCTCACCAGGTGTCAATTCGTAACTTGCCCCAGAGACAATTTGGAAAGCATCTCCTACCGAACTATCTACAGGATTTATAACCGCACTTCCAATTAATACCCCTGTACTAAACTCAGAGTTAGTAATGGTAAAAGAGCCCTCTTTACATTCACCCGATGGAACCGTGCCTAATCCCAAAATAAACGGCTCTATCACAGGAATAATCGATGGAACTTCACCTTCTCCCTCACCTTCAATTTGGATGGGAACAAACAACGCTGTAATCACTGTGTTTTGAGTAATGCTAAACGATATCGGGTTTGCAGTCCCTACAAATTGCCCATTTATCATCCACCCTTGCCATATATCTCTTGTATCATTATAAAACGCCGTCGCTGTGATATTTGTTCCCAGATAATAATATCCTGGATTTAACCCCTCACTACTTATCGGTGATACTTGAACTGAAACAGGGGCAGTATTCCCCTCCGTCATTACAGTTAATTGATATACTGGTAAAATTTCACCTTCATTTGTTTCGCTAAAGCACGGGGCACCACATCCACCTCCATTACTACGTGCTGTCGGGTCAACTGCATTAATTACAAATGTAAATATGCTATCCGTAGACCCATCAAATGTTGCATTATATTCAGCAAGGTTACAAACTCTATCTGTATCCGCGTCACCACTTGCTCCTAAATACTGGCTTGCAGAGCGGTCAATTTGTGATGCCGAGAATATCACTCCTGTTTGATTGCCAATATTAATTGCGAGGTTCACAGCAGAATCCTCTCCTAACGTGGTTAAACCTGCAAACATCGCTTTTAATTTACTCGCATTTACCTGTGATAGTAATGCCTCTGAAATTTTCCCTTCGGAAATCAACCCGTCAATTAATACAGTAAAGAAAGAATAATTATTTTGCCATGCAGTTAATACACAACACCGATTATTAGCACCTGGACTACCTAATATAACATCCAACAACTGTAATTGTCCTGTTTCTATAATCAAATTATCATCAAGGTCTACAGATAAAGGATTCATTCCCATATATGCACAAAATGCTTCCCACGCCTGTCGGGTATTACTCTGGATTGCAGTATTGCCACAGTTCGAAACAGCACAAGGTTTCGGACACCACTCAGGAAGTTCACCTTCGCCTTCTATTGAACCTTCCACAGAACCTTCTCCCTCAAAGCCACCTTCAGGGAAACCTTCTATACTTCCCTCAGGTTCAATACAAGGAGCATAACGGGACAAGTCACTTTCTTTATATTCAGAAGGAACACCCTTTCCTGCTGATATACCCGCTAAACCATCATAGGCTTCTATATTCAACCAGGTAATTGCAATCCGACCATCAAAAAACATTTCTATCTGAAAACTGGCTGTATCATTCGTAAAATTACCATCAACCCTGACCTCATGATACGTAACAACAAAACGGTCATCTAATTGCTTATACCAGATCTGTCCGCCGTCATTCGGTTTTAAATTATCAAATAAACCTGAAACACGCGGTATACTGAAATGATTCTCTGGTGATTCTTTATTTTGTGTATCCCCTTCCGTAAAGGTTAAATAACCATTACTACCAATAAACACACGGTCATAAGCCACTCCATAAAGAACAACCTGTTTCCCATCTGCCAAAGGCACCTCAACATAAGCATCATCACCTAAATTAACAGCGGTTGAAAGTATCGAATCTACTGGATAATCTGTTATTCCTGTGGTGGTACATGCAAAATAACCATTGGCATTATTCGCTGGGGTTAACAATAATCGCTTATTATCTAAATCATTGTCAACAACAAAATCTTCCGTAAACCAATCCGTCGCAGGTTGAGATGGCGGTTCAGATGTAAAATTAATTTCACATGGTCTAAATTCAAGGTCCATAGGTCCATTAAATGGAGACCACGGAATTGTCATAATGGGCAAATCCCATCTCGCACCAAAAATACTAATATATACAGTTGGATAAAACTTAATAGTTAAAATCAGATTACATATTTCATTGTAATTCATTACAGAACGGTAGCCTGTTTCTCCTGGTGTGACAGGCACAGTTTGCCCTTCTGTCCAGAACAAAAGCCCTTCTTCTAAACTTATCGTATCACATTCAAGCGAACCATCTGTCTTCGTCGAAATATCAATACCAGCACCTGCTGAGAAAGGTATCCACTTTAACCAATCTGGCAAAGTAACACCTACTAACTTTAAAATTAAATCAACAAGATTTACATCAAACAAATGAGTTTTAGGTGTCTCATCTTGTAATACAGACACTGTATCTAACAAAAAACTATTAAAATAATCATATTTTGAAGACCGTAACAATATATCAGGAATATAAGGAATGTCAACAATAAAAGGAGGAATTATCCCAATATCAAAACCTGCTTTCATATACAACTCACCACCAAAATCATAACCCCAAAAACCGCTCGCACTTCCAGCAATAAGCCAATTATCACTTAAATGGAAAAATCCCTGAATATCCGCCTGATAATTAGCAACCGCTGCCGCACGAATACGGACCTGTACGGGGAAGCCACCTGGCTGTTCCTCAAATCCACCTTCTCCTTTACCATTCGGCCACCAACCCGAATCGAAACTTAGATTTAACCCTTTCATTGGTGCAGTAAATTGAACAGGTTGTGTTTCTACTGCCTTTCCTGGGTCTCCTTTAGGGTCTACCTTTATAACCTCTTCCAAACCACCCTTTACCTTAAATTCTGAATCTGTATCGGACTTGACACCAGAATAGGGTTCAAACAGTTGAACTATCGTGCCCTTTTTATCACCACTCTGATAATCCCAACGGATAAATGTCGGACGAACACCATCTTTACAATAAAGTTCCTTCCGTTGCTCAATATAAAATAACTTATTATTTATATAACACCGAGTTTCACATATCCCTTCATTTCCCTTCGTTTGAGCAATGAACCATTCCAATGTAATCCCATCCATTTGAACCTTAAACACCGCTTTCCCATCTTCCGAAACACCTTTCTCCGCATTATTTGCAAACTTCTCCAATAGAGCTCGATTTAGTGATGTAAATCCAGGAAAACCTACCCCTACCTTCCCAAATTGCACAATATTCCTTATTAAAATTCCATCGTCACTAAACTCGACGTATTCCAACGAACCCTGCAATTTTGCTAATCCTGCCATCTCTGCATCGGATAGCTCTTTACTGCCTTCCCATCGTGCCGAATAAAGCCAATAGGCATCACCGAAAACAAATGTGGATGTAAGAACTCCAAGCACAAGAACAAGTAATAACCTTTGAACCTTCATATTAAATTCTCCTAAACATATATTGTTTATTTCCATTATTTTAAAAATCATAAAACAATAAATACTATAAAAAAATTAATTTATCTATTAATATTACCATTTTTCCTCCATAATTGCAATTTTTTAATTATTATTTTTTGATAAATACCAAACTTAAATTGTATCATTTAATAGATAAATTAAAAGGAGAGTATTTATGATTAAAGATAGAATTGTCCGCATTAAGATGAAAAAAAATTTTAAAGAACAAAAACCTTTCTCTTATGTCGGCAAAGTAACAGTATGGTCAGAAAATTGGATTGTAGTAGAAGCAAAAGGAATTATGTTAACGCGACAGCAAGCAAGTGGAGTTCAGATAGATGACACCTTTAAAATGATACTAATCCCTCGTGAAAATATTGACCACATTCAAGTTCTGCCAGACAATTTTGACTTACAGAATTTAAAAATTACCACTGAAGGACAGCAGTTAGTACTAATTATTGATGATAAACGGAACTCGTTCTTAGGAGAAATGGGCGAAGGATAATTAAATTTTACCCTGTAGAAACCCGTTCAATATATCTTCCAGTTCGTGTATCAACTTTTATAACATCGCCCTCTTTTATAAACAATGGAACCTGTATCTTTGCACCACTTTCCAAAGTACAGAATTTCATTACATTGGTTGCGGTATCCCCTCTTACAGCAGGTTCCGCTTCTATTACTTTTAATTCTACAAACGGAGGCATTTCCGCAATGATAGGCTTATCCTCAAGAAAGTAAATAGAACACAAATCAGATTCTTTCAAAAACTTCTTCTGCTCCCCTAACATCTCCTCTGGAATAAAGGTTTGCTCATACGTTTCCAAATCCATAAAATACAGCAATCCCTCAGATTCATAAAGATACTGCATCTTCCGTTCCAGCAACATTACTTCCTCTACTTCATCAGACATACGAAAAGTGACTTCCATCGTTCTACCCGTCTTTACATTCTTCAATTTCGTTTTTAACATTGCACGCCAATTCCCAGGTGTAATATGCTGGAATTCTACTACGACCCAAATATCTCCTTCATAACGGATCGCCATACCTCTACGAAAACCGGAAACAGAAATCATCCTTTCATTCCTTTCTTTTGGTTGCAGTTGATTATTTTTTGCCTCTATTCATACTATATTATAAATACTTTGTATCTTGTTTGTAAAAATGATTTTTTAATAAAAGGTTTTCCTATGAATTTTATATCCCTTACTCCATTAATACTATACCTTTTACTTACTTTTCCACCGTCAGTAAACCCCTTCGGAAATGCCCAAATTATCACCGACCCTCGTATGAAAAATAGTAGCCATAATAATGACTTTATGACAAATCGAAAAGATAATTGGGTAAAAGAAAATCCTCATCAGGTTCATACATTGTTTAGAAAAAAATTTATTGTTGAAAATACACCTAAATCTGCAGAGTTATATATTACTGCTGATGATTATTTTAAGCTATACATAAATGGAGAATATATTTTAGAAGGTCCCACAACGGGCTATCCTTTTGCATATCCATACTTTAAATACGATATAAAACAGTTTATAAAGACAGGTCCTAATATAATAGCAGTTCATACCTATTATAGAGGGCTAATTAATCGTGTGTGTGTCAGTGGAGACAATCGTTCTGGGTTTATTTTCAGGCTTACCCTCACAGATACTAATAACCAAAAAACAGAAATTCTATCCGACACTTCTTGGAAATGTTTCCCCCTTAATGCATTTATTATCACAGAAACAACAGGATATAAAACACAATTCCTTGAAAATATAGATATGCAAAAATACCCTAAAAATTGGCAATCTTTTACCTTTGACGATACCCATTGGATAACTCCCGAGTTAAGTGAAAATGACTACATATTTGCAGATTTACCAGCAAAACCATTAACGATTATCCCTATCCATCCCATAAAAAATGAAGTACTTTCTACAGGAAATATTCTTTTTGACTTTGGCAGAGAAGTCGTCGGATACACCCGTATAAAAACGAAAGGGAAAAAAGGTGAAAAAATGATTGTGTACCATGGAGAAGAACGTGACGAAAAAGGGAATGTCCGATGGCAAATGCGAGCAAATTGCAATTATAAAGAAGAAATTATTCTTTCTGGAGACGAAGACATTACTCCATTTTTCGAATATCGTGCCTTTCGGTATATTGAATTAGAAAATGCCCCAGAAGAAGTCTCTGTCTGGGTAGAAGAACGACATTATCCATTCGATACAACCAAAGTTGCCTTTGACTCTAATGATAAAGAATTAAAAAATATCTGGGACATTTGTCAATTAGGGGTTCAACTTTGCTCTCAAGAAGTATTTGTAGATTGTCCCTCTCGTGAGAAAGGGCAATATTTAGGTGATGCTGTCATTACATCCCGCTCCTTTATGTGGCTCACAGGTGATACGTCATTAACCAAAAAATCACTAATCGATTTCTACCTCTCTTCAAAAATTGACCCAGGGCTATTGGCTGTTGCACCATCAGGGTTTATTCAAGAATTTGCTGAGTATTCACTGCAATACCCACTTATGTTATGGGAATACTACCGCCATTCTGGGGATAAAGAATTCTTAAAGGAAATAGCATCCGAATGTTTACCAAACCTATTAAAATACTTTGCTCAATATGAAAATGAACATGGACTGCTAACATCCACTGGTACAAAACCCATTCTAATCGATTGGCCTAAAAATTTACGCGATAATTTCGATTACGATTTTGCTCTGAACAAACCAAACGCAGTTGTCAACGCCTTTTATTACGGTGCAATAACTAAAACAATAGAAATACAAAGAACAATCGGAATTGAAGATGCCAATCTTTTAGAAAAGGCAAAGAAGATTGAAGATAGTTACCAGAAAACCTTCCTCGACCCTGATAAAAACCTTTATAAAGATGCACCAGAGTCTACCCATTATTCCCTACACAGTAACGCTATCCCTCTCTTCTTCGGATTAGTAAAAAATGAAGAAGTAAAAAGAAACATTTTCTCCTTAATCGAGCAAAAGGGATTATCTTGCGGTGTTTATATTGCTTCTTATGTGATTGAAGCATGTTTCAAAGAGAACAACCCCGAATTAGGCTGGAAATTATTAACAAACGACACCGAATATTCATGGAAAGAAATGCTCCGCAACGGTGCTACCTCTTGCCTCGAAGTGTGGAAACCTGAAATGAAAATAAACATGAGCTGGTGTCACGCATGGAGTAGCTGTCCAATATACCTTATCGCTGAATATATATTAGGAATTAAACCCTTAACACCCAGCTGGGATGAAATAGCACTGGAACCTGCAAACATAAATGGTTTACCCGACATGCAACTTAAAAAACCTCTACCCTATGGCAATTCTTTACAAATCAACAAAAAAGGAAATCAATACACCGTATTAGCACCAAAAGAAATAAAAATAATTACTAAACCTAAACAAGGACAAACAATCAAAGTAGACTATGAAAACACATCCCAATAACGGAACTCCCCTTTCCACAGAAGAAACGAACATCTTAAACAAACATCAATGGGCACAACATATTGGTGAAAACCTTGGTATTTGGGTCTCAATAAAAAATCAAAAACTCTATGTCATAAAAAATAACATAATTATTTGGCAAACTTCCTGCTCAACAGCGATAAAAGGAGCTGGTGAAAAAAAAGATTCTCACCAAACCCCAAGAGGGTGGCACCAAATTGTAGAAAAAATTGGCGACCATGCCCCATGGGGACAAATCTTTCGCAACCGTAAACCCATTGGACTTTGGGACAAAACCCAGATCACCGAAAAATCCCTTATACTAACTCGTATACTCCGCCTTGATGGATTAGAAGAGGGAAAAAACAAAGGGGTCAACAATAAAGATGAAATTGTAGATACATATCAACGGTATATCTATATCCACGGAACCAACAAAGAAGAACTTATAGGGACTCCTTCCTCACATGGCTGTATCTGTCTGACAAACGATGATGCCATTACCCTTTACAATATTATCCCTCTTCACACTAAAATCCTCATTACAGAAGAATAAAACAACTTTATCTCTCCACAAAACTGTTTTTAAAATACACCAATACCCTAAAATAGGAATACAACGATTATTTTTTGGTGGTTCTATCTGCTGTTTTTTGGCTGGCTTTTAGACGGATTGAATATGCTTTTTTATTTATCTTTTCTGCGGACTTTGTAAGCTCTGGATATGGTTTGTTGGTTACATCCACTAATCCGATATTATAGTTCTCACCATCAAAGTTCCTGCCTGTAATCGGTTGGTCTGCCCACTGAAACCAATGACATCCCACAAATAAAGGATGTCTAACAACACTCTCAACATAATTCACATATTTCTCTGCTCGGTCTTTCTGGTCTTTACATGCAATCAGTCCTGTATGAAACATACCTCTATCTAACGCTCCAAAATGGAACTCACCAATAATAATGGGTTTTTCTGCAATTTTTAACATAGCATGGTCTTTCGGAACCTCTTTGCGATAGATATTAATACTTACTACATCCGCATATTTCTGTGCAGATTTCCATACAAATTCCGGTGGAAATCCTGCGAATCTACAACCCATATAGAGTTGATGCGGAGCACTCTTCTTAACAACATGTGATATGACAGAAAAATATCTGTTTGCAAATTGGCTAAGATATTCATCCCTGTCTTGCTTAAAGGCATCTGTTTCCTCCTCAGGTTTATTAATTTCAGACCAATCTGCAAATGATGTCTTCCAATTCTCATTTAATTTATCTATGGTTCCATATTTTTCCTGACACATCCTGACAAATTCCTTCTTGCAGGGCTGTTCCAAATCATTTTTTATCGTTCCTTCCCAAACCCCATCCCACGAAAGTTCATTATTCACAAAATAACCTATACAATAGGGGTTATCTTTATAAGCCTCCACTCCTTTTTGGATATTCTTTTCTGCAATTTCTTCGAATTGAGGGTCAAACACATCATAAATAGGTCCCCAATAGCCCGGAGCATTCTTAATTCTTGGTACATTTCCCGGTCCCAGAATGATAACAAATGGTATCTTTTTATCTACAAACAAGTGAACCGAACTCCACGCACCTATAGTATTAAATCCCCATCTCTTTAATCGGGCTGTGGTTTGTTCACTCCATGGCTGTTCCCATGTCTCCCCAAATTGACGAATAATATTCGCTTTATAAGGACAATACACCCACCCTTCATCTAAAATATGTCCAAACCAATGTCCTCCTTTGCCCGCCTTTGCGAAACAACTCTTAAATTTTGGGTCATTCATATCAGGCAAGTATTCAAACCATTTCTCACGGTTTGTTATAAAAGTAAAATCGCTCAACCCAACACAATCCACCCCTATGGACAAAAACAAATGTCCTTCCGGCGTTACAAGCCACCAATATCCATCAATTAGTTCCGTCCGAAACCATCCTGTTGCATTTAACTGAGGTCCTTTTTTCCACCCCCCATAAACATCAAAATCTTTACTGGTAATAGCTCGTTTTCTAATCGTTTGTAATTCCTTTTGTGCATGTTCTACCATTTCTTTTTCCGAATGTGTTTTCCCTTTCCAATCTGCATGTTTATATTGACCTAACTTATCAATAAATGGTAAAGGAAAATCAGGCAAATCAAACTGTTTCTCAAGTCTTATCTCACGGATTACAAGATTTGTCGAGACATTCGGGTGTGCCAAAAAAATTTGGAATCCTATTACTTTAGACAAATCAAATTTCTCCCCCCTCATCTCAACAAAATTTCCAGGTGCCCGGCGCATTCCCCATAATGGATGCTTTGAATAAACCTCCAAGCGCTCTTTATCATTTGGAACTGAAAACGGATACAATGGATTCGGCAATAAAAATGAAACTGATTCTTCTTGTTTAGAAGGTAAATTAAAACCACCTGTAATACAGAACTCATGCCCATTTGCTCCTTCGTTATCAACCCTTACATTCATTCGAACCACATCGTTCTCAGGATTAAACACCTTAACTACAACCCAACAATATTCAGACCAGTCCCAACTCCCTGAACTTGGTTTAATAAAAACATTAGGCCAATCACTTATATTAAAACGAACCTTCATTCCTGATTTGTCGTTTGAGGTAATACCACATACATCTACTTTTCGGCATTCTACACTACCTATAAAAGGACTATTTCCAATTGCAAATTGGGAAATATTAGTTTTGTCAGTTCCACAAATTAAGAATATCGCGATATACAAAAGATTAATTCCGTTCATTTTCTTTCCCTTACTATTACATTTTTGAGTGTAAATAACTTTTATCTTTGTGATAATATAAAAAAATAGAAACATAAATAAGACTTTCATGGTCAAAAATAAGTTTACATATTGGGCTGTTGTATCTTTAAAATATCAACTATAAAAGGGGCTTGAGTATGTCCGACTCAAATATTGAACCAGAGAAGAGCGAAACATCATATCATCGGATTAAATCAAAACAACAAAGGGATGTTACATTTTCATTTGATACCACTTCAATACATGCACCTTGTCAATATGAGTATATTTTTCAAACGACACCATTAACAGCAATTCAAGGATATTACACCGATGGAAAAATTTTCTTCTGGAACAAAGCCAGCGAGATTCTATATGAATATCTTGATAAAGATGTCATCGGTAAAAATATAAAGGATATATTACTACCTGCGGAGGAATGGCAATCTTTCGACGAGACTGTACAAACCACCTTAAAAAAAGGTGCCCCTACTGAACTTAAAAAATGGAGTATCCAAACAAGGTCTGGTACTACAAAATATGTTTTATCAACAATGGTACCCTCAAAAATAGGTGATTCAGATGCAATATTTTGTATGGATGTTGATATTACAGAACTTATTGAAACTCAAAACCAACTAAACGAAAGTGAACAAAAATACAGAAATATAGTTGAACATGCTCAAGAAGGAATTTGGGTCGTTAATGAAGAATTTAAAACAGTGTTCGTCAATAAGAAAATGGCAGATATTCTTGGCTTTACTCCAGAAGAGATGATTGGCAAATCGACCCTCGAATTTATACCACCTGAAGAACATGCAGATACCCTATTAAAAAGAGAAAAACGAAAAAAAGGTGAATTTGATAAATATGAACGCTCACTAATATGTGCTGATAAAACAAAACGCATCTTTCTCGTTACTGCCTCTCCTATTTTAGATACGACAAATAAATTTAAGGGAGCAATTGGTCTGTTCACAGATATTACAGAGAGGAAAATACTTGAAGAGACGATAAAGCAAGAAAGAGACCGTTGCATAGGTTTTCTAAACCTTTCTCCTTCTCTATTTATCCTTTTGGATTCGGATGGGAATATTCAACATTTAAATCACTCCGCATGCCAAGTATTGAAATGTGATACTTCCGCTATAGGGAAAAATTGGTTTGAAACTTTTGTATCTCCAGAACAAAGGGAAACACTACAAAAACACTTTAAGGAAATCATAACAAACAAAATTATCTCTGATATTGAGGACGAAGTGTATATTATTAATTCCAACAACGAAGAAAAAATTCTGCTACTAAGACATGCATTCCTCTATGGAGAAAATAGGGAGATTAACGGACTCATCTATTCAGGTATGGATATTACAGAAAAGATAAAAGATGAAAAAGAACAACAAATATTAAACGAAAAACTACAGCAAACACAACGATTAGAAAGTATTGGCATCCTTGCTGGAGGTATTGCTCATGATTTCAATAATTTATTGGTAGGTATTATAGGTAATGCCGACTTGGCTTTAATGGAGTTGCCTCCAGACTCGGAAACGCGTTATTACCTTCAGGAAATAATCCGCATTTCAAAACAACTAACTCATTTGTCTCAACAATTATTAGCATATGCAGGGAAAGGGAAAACATTCCCACGCCTTATTTCTCTTTCCTCTCTTATAACCAGTAATGAAAAATTAATAGAGGTTTCCGTCTCTAAAAAAATTGCTGTGAAATACGATTTAGACCCAAAACTTCCTCTAATTGACGCAGACCCCGCACACATACAGCAATTACTAATAAATCTCATTCTAAATTCAGCCGAATCCATCGGTGACAGACCAGGCATCATCACGATTATTACTCGACAAATGCACTGCGACAAAAATTACTTGAAAACAACCTACTTCGGCGAAAATTGTAAAGAAGGACAATATGTCTATTTAGAAATTATTGATAACGGAGAAGGAATCAAAAAAGAAATTCAAGAACGAATGTTCGAACCCTTCTTTACAACAAAATTTACTGGTAGAGGATTAGGTTTATCCGCAGTTGCAGGAATTGTTCGCTCTCATAATGGTGCAATAAGAGTTTATAGCGAAATAGGAAGAGGAACCAGCTTTAAAGTATTCTTTCCTATATCTGAAAATCAGGTACTACAACAGCAATTAAATCTCACCCCAACCACAGAAACCAAACATCTGATTACACAAAAGCACATTCTCGTAGTTGATGATGAAAAATTAGTCAGAGATACCGTTCGAAATATGCTGGAAATAAGTGGATACAAAGTAATTACCGCAGAAGATGGATTACAAGCCATACAAATATACCGTGATAATCAATCCCAAATTGACCTCGTTCTATTAGATATGACAATGCCACAATTAGATGGGGAGGAAACATTCCGTGAACTGCGTCGAATAAACCCAAAGGTCAAAGTCATTCTTTCAAGTGGATACAACGAAAAAGATGTCATAGAACGTTTTGTAGGGAAAGGACTTATAGGTTTCATCCAGAAACCTTATGTTTTATCAACTCTACTAAATACCATACACTCCACCCTCGAAATGGTCTAAAATTAAATTCTTACCCCTATATGTATATACCACCTCTGGTAGATTTTTATCGAACAGAGAAAGTATAATAACCACCATAATCGTAAATAGCGAATCCATACAAAATCTCAATAAAACAATACACCACGGAGAGATGTCCGAGTGGCTTAAGGAGCACGCTTGGAAAGCGTGTGTACGGGAAACCGTACCGAGGGTTCGAATCCCTCTCTCTCCGCCACT